>NZ_JASKYT010000385.1:0-6501 GCF_041028275.1 Streptomyces sp. PU-14G | reverse complement strand
GTCCCGCACGCCCCGCAGGGGTCCCGGGCGCGGCGCGGTCCGCCGACGGGCCGGAATCCCGGCGCGGGGGCCCGCCGCAGTAGGTCAGCTTGCCGTTCTGACGGCCTGCGCGTCACCGTCTCCCGCCACTTCGCGGGCACCGGCACGGCTGCGCGCCTCCAGGTTCTCGACCGCGCCGACCGCCCGCTGACCCCTCCCGCCGACGACACCCCTCCGGTCGCGCCCCCCCCCCCCCCCCCCCCCCCCCCCCCCCCCCCCCCCCCCCCCCCCCCCTATCCGGGKGCCCGGTGGCACCGCGCCGCCCGCCACAGGCGAGCCCCCGGCGGGCGGGGGCCGGTGACGACGAGTCCGCCCACGAGACGGAGGAGACCGTGTCACAAGAAGAGCCGGTAGCCGATCCGTTCACCGTTTCGGTGACGGTACGCGGCTACGAGACCGACACCCAGGAGCACGTGAACCAGGCCGTGTACCTCCAGTACGGCGAGCACGCACGCTGGTCGGCGCTGAAAGCAGCCGGTGTCGAGCAGGCCGCCATGGTGGCCCGGGGCGTGGGGCCGGTCGTGCTGGAGCAGACGGTGCGGTACCTGCGGGAGCTGCACGCGGGTGACGAGGTGACGGTCAGCTGTTCCTTCGCGTGGGGCGAGGGCAAGACCTTCCGCGTACGCCAGCTCGTCCGCGCGGCGGACGGCACACTCGCCGCCGAGCTGACCGGCGTCGGCGGGGTGATGGACCTGCGGGCCCGCCGCCTGGTGGCCGACCCCGGCGCGGCGCTGCGCGAGCTGGCAACCGACCCGAAGGTACTGGGCCTGGAGTGACGGCGCCTCGCCAACTCTTTGGCCGCTCTCCCGGCCCCGGCTCGTGCCCCGCAAGGGCACGGGCCCCGACTCGTGCCCCGCAAGGGCACGGGCCCCGACTCGTGCCCCGCAAGGGCACGGACACACGGGCCGCCGGTCCTGGCGGGCCCCAGGACGAGGCTCCGTACGACGCTCGGGAAGAGGCTCCGTACGACGCGAGGGTGGCCCCCTGGCGGGGACCACCCTCGTGGGTGCCGAAGCTGCGTCAGCCGACGCGGTCCGTGCCGTCGACCGGCAGCGTCACAGCGCGGAGCCGGCCTTCCACTCCGCCCAGTCCATGTTCCAGCCGTTGAGGCCGTTGTCGGGCTGGATGGTCTTGTCTGGCGAGCCCTTGACCTCGACGATGTCGCCGATCAGCGAGTTCTCGTAGAACCAGGCACCGTCGGTGCCGGAGTTGTTCGCCCCCTGGGAGTCCTTCAGGCCGACGCAGCCGTGGCTGGTGTTGCCGGAGCCGAAGGGAGCGCCCCAGTAGTTGCCGTGGATGAAGGTGCCGGAGGTGGACAGGCGCATGGCGTGCGGCACGTCGGGGATGTCGTATCCCTCGGCGCCCTTGCGGCCGAACCCGACGGTGTTCCCGTCCATGCGGGTCTCCTTGTGCTTCTCGGAGATCACCATCTTGCCGTTGTAGGTCGGGTTGCTGGCGCTGCCCGCGGAGATCGGGATGGTCTTGATCGTCTTGCCGTCCCGGACGACCTTCATCTGGTAGTTCTTCACGTCGACCGTGCTGACCTGCTCGCGGCCGATGTTGAAGGTGACCTTCTTGTCCTGGACGCCGACGTTGCCGTTGCCCGCGTTCACGCCGTCGAGGTTCAGGTCGAGGGTGACCTTGGAATTGGGCTTCCAGTACTCCTCGGGGCGGAAGTCGAGCCGGTCGTTGCCGAACCAGTGGCCGACGACTTCCTGGCCGCTGGTCGAGTTGACCTTGATCGCGGACTCGACGGCCTTCTTGTTCTGGATCTGCTTGTCGAAGGTGAGGGACACCGGCATACCGACACCGACGGTGGCGCCGTCCTCACCCGCGTAGGTGCCGATGAAGCTGTTCTCGGGCGCGACGGTGGTGAACGTGGAGTTCTCCACGGCCTTGCGGCCCTCGCTGTCCTTGGCCGTCGCGGTGACCTCGTACTTGGTGGCCCGCTCCAGCTGCTTCCCGGGCTTCCAGGTCGTGCCGTCGGAGGAGAGGGAGCCTTCGACTTCGGTGCCGCTCTGCGCGGCCTTCATGCTCACCTTGGTGAGCTTGCCGCCCTTGACCGAGACCTTGCCGCCGTTGTTGATGCTCGCGTTGGTGGCGCCGTCCTTGGAGGCGATCTTTATTCGGGCCTGCGAGGCGTCTTTTTCGGCGGATATGTCGTTCTTGGCCGCGGACTTCTCGGTGTCTTCCCCGTCGTCGCCACCGCATCCGCTCAGCGCGAGCACCCCACCGAGCAGCACGGCCGTCGCCGCGAGACCCCTGCGGTGCTTCCCACCCGTCATCACTGGCTTCTCCATTTGCCTTCGGAACCCCATGTCTCCCCGGTAAAGCTGCTTAGCCCCCACAGCGCCCGAAATCGGACATGTGCGCTCCAGCTCCTCGCATAAGAACGCACGGGGGACTATGACCGGTTCCACTTTCGGTAAAACTGTGGTCTAGGACACGTATCCGACCCGTTCGCGAGCCGTCCCGCCTCTTGTCCCGTTTGATGAGGACGGAAACGTTCTGGTTCCCGAGAAGAGCGGAAGCATGCCTTCCCCCTCGCCTCCACCACTCAGTAACATCGGCCCGCGTACGGTCAGTTCACCGCTGATCCCCCAAGCCGTACGCCGTTCCGACGCACACTGGAGGGCCTTTTCGTGTCCGAGGCCGGACCCTCGAAGCTGTCAGTCCACCGCCGCTCTCTGGCGACCGCTGCGGCGGCCGGCGGAGTACTGTTCGCCCTCTGGTTCGTCCCCACAGCCAACGCTACCCCCGAAAAACCTGACCATCCCACCCATCACAGCGACACTGTGACGCGGTTGGGACACGAGCGGGACGCCGACCGGCCCGGTTAGGCCGGAGCCACCAGGCCAGGGCAGCGGCCACCAGGCCGAGGCAGGGCCGTCAAGCCCCGGCCGGGGCCGCCAGACCAGGGCAGGGCCATCGGGGTGAAGCCAGGGCCACCGGAGCCAGACCGAGACCGCCGGAATCAGGCCAAGGCAGCCGGAGGCAGACCGAGGCCACGGGAGTCAGGTCAGCGGGCCGGTGACGGACTCGGCCGCGGCCACCAGGGCACCGGACCGGACGAAAGCCTCCGCGGCCTCCAGGTCCGGCGCCAGGAACCGGTCCTCCCCCGGGCCCTCGGCCCCTGCCTCACGCAGCGCGGCGACGACGGCACGCGCCGCGTCACCCGGCGCCGCGCCCGCCGTCTGCGAGCGCAGCTCGACCGCCCGTGCGCCCGCGTACAGCTCGACGGCGATCACCCGGGCGAGTCCGTCCACCGCGGTCCGCAGCTTCCGGGCGGCGGACCAGCCCATGGAGACGTGGTCCTCCTGCATCGCGGAGGAGGGGATCGAGTCCACCGAGGCCGGTACGGCCAGCCGCTTCAGCTCGCTCACCAGGGCCGCCTGCGTGTACTGGGCGATCATCAGCCCGGAGTCCACCCCGGCGTCGTGCGCGAGGAACGGCGGCAGACCGTGCGAACGGTTCTTGTCGAGCAGCCGGTCGGTGCGGCGCTCGGCGACGGAGGCGAGATCGGCCGCGGCCACGGCCAGGAAGTCGAGGACGTAGGCGACGGGCGCCCCGTGGAAGTTCCCGTTCGACTCGACCCGCCCGTCCGGCAGCACGACCGGGTTGTCGACGGCCGCCGCCAGCTCCCGCTCGGCCACCGTGCGGGCGTGCGCCAGCGTGTCCCGGCCCGCGCCCGCGACCTGCGGGGCGCACCGCACCGAGTAGGCGTCCTGCACGCGGGGGGCGTCGTCCTGATGGTGCCCGGTCAGCCCGGAGCCCGCGAGCACCTTGAGCATGTTCGCGGCGCTGGCCGCCTGCCCCGGATGCGGCCGGATGGCGTGCAGTTCAGGGGCCAGCACCCGGTCGGTGCCCAGCAGCGCCTCCAGGGAGAGCGCAGCGGCGATGTCGGCGCTGGTGAACAGGCGTGCGAGGTCGGCGCAGGCCATCAGCAGCATGCCGAGCATGCCGTCGGTGCCGTTGAGGAGGGCCAGCCCCTCCTTCTCGCGGAGCTCGACGGGGGCGATCCCCGCCTCGGCGAGCAGTTCGCCGGCCGGGCGTACCGCGCCGTCGCGGTCCTGTGCCTCGCCCTCGCCCATCAGGGTGAGCGCGCAGTGCGAGAGCGGCGCGAGGTCCCCGGAGCAGCCGAGAGAGCCGTACTCGTGCACGACGGGGGTGATGCCGGCGTTGAGGACGTCGGCCATCGTCTGGGCGACCTCGGGCCGGACGCCGGTGCGCCCGGAGGCCAGCGTCTTCAGCCGCAGGAACATCAGCGCGCGGACGACCTCGCGCTCGACACCGGGGCCCATGCCCGCCGCGTGTGAGCGGACGATGTTGCGCTGCAGCTGGGCGCGGAGCTCGGGGCCGATGTGGCGGACGGCCAGGGCGCCGAAGCCGGTGGAGACGCCGTAGACGGGGTCGGGCTTGGCGGCCAGGTCGTCGATGAAGCGGCGGGCGGTGCGCAGCGCCTCGACCGCCTCCGGGTGCAGCTCGATCCGGGCGCCGTCCCGGGCGACGGCGAGGACCTCCTCCGGGGTGGTCCCCGAGTCCCCCACGACCACAGTGTGCATATTCATATTCAGGAACCCTAATGAGTGAATTGCCATCTGTCACGGCCGCCCGTCTCCGGCCACCCTACGGAAATTAGCTGTCTTCCTAGAGCCTCTAGCTTTAGGCTCGCAGCGGCACGCGCGGCCCCGACCGGGGGAGCCGGCGGTGAGTCGGCGACGAGAGGAGGGGCGGGGCGCATGGTGCGGGCGGGGCTGACGGTGGACCGCATCGTCACGGCGGCTGCCGAACTGGCGGACGAGGTGGGCCTGGACAACGTGACACTGTCCGCGCTGGCCCGCAGGTTCGGCGTACGCGACGCCAGCCTCTACTCCCACCTGCGCAACCTGGCCGACCTGCGCACCCGGCTGTGCGTCCTGGCCGCCGACGAGATGACCGAGCGCATCGCCCTGGCCGTCGCGGGACGCGCGGGCAAGGACGCACTGGTCGCCTTCGCCGACGCGTACCGCACCTACGCCCTCGCCCATCCGGGCCGCTACGCGGCGGGACAGCTCCAGATCGACCCCGCCCTCGCCGCCCAGTCGGCCGGGCACCGCCGCAGCGTCGAACTCACCTCCGGCATGCTGCGCGCCTACGGCCTCGAAGAGCCCGACCTGACCGACGCCGGACGGCTGTTGCGCAGCGCCTTCCACGGCTACGCCGATCTGGACACCCGCGCCGGATTCAGCCACCCGCGCTCGCTGGACGCCTCCTGGCACCGCGCGCTGGAGGCCCTGCACCTGCTGCTGAGCAACTGGCCCCGCACGGACGCGTCCCCGCCGCGCGAGGAAGTCCAGGGCACCGGCACCGGCGCCGAGCAGCACCAGTACCGGCACCGCACGGAGAAGGAGAGCACGACCCATGAGTGACCTGCCCGCCGACGCCACCGAACCCCGCGTCGGCGTCCTGCCCGTCCCGGGCGCCACCCTGCGCTACGAAGTGCGCGGCACCGGGCCGCTCCTGCTGCTCATACCGGGCGGCGCCGGAAACGCGGACGTCTTCCACGGCGTCGCGCCGGTGCTCGCCGACCGCTTCACCGTCGCGAGCTACGCGCCGCGCGGCATCTCCGGCAGCCCGCTGGACTGCCCGGGTGCGGAGCAGTCGGTCGAGGTGCACGCGGCCGACGCGCGGCGCCTGCTCGACCTGCTCTCCCCCGACGAGCCCGCCGCCGTCCTCGGCACCAGTTCGGGTGCCGTCACCGCCGTCGAACTGCTTGCGCGGCACCCGGAGCGGCTACGGCTCGTCGTCGCGCACGAGCCACCGCTGATCCGCGTACTGCCGGACCCGCATCCCACCCTGGCCGCCTTCGCGGACATCGCGGAGACCGCCGTGCGCGAGGGTGTCGGCGCCGCCTACGCGCGCATGGGCGCCGTCCTCGGCGCGCCGGAACCCGTCGAGGACCCGGCCGTGGGCGAACCGGCGCCCGTGCCCGACGGGCTGCGGGCCGCGATCCAGGCGAGCAGCGCGCACTTCCTCCAGCACGTGCTGCGGCCCTTCAGCCACCACGCCCCGGACCTCGCGGAACTCAAGGGGGTGGCCGACCGGCTCGTCGTCGCCGTCGGCCGGGCCTCACGCGGCCAGCTCACGTACACGATGGCCACCGCCCTGGCCGAGGCGGTGGGCTCCACGTGCCGGGAGTTCCCCGGCGGACACGTGGGCTGCGTCGAACACCCGGCCGCCTTCGCCCAGGCGCTGCGCGAGACGCTGCCCCCGGCAGGCCGCCAGGACCTTGCCCGGTCCGCCTGAGAGGGTCATGCACCCCTCGGCCCGGCCCGAGGGCGCCCGCCGACCGCTCCGGCGCCCTCCACCAGGGCTCCGGACGTGCCAGGGCTCCAGACCTGCCAGGGCTCCGGAGCTGCCAGGGCTCACCCCCGACGGAAGCGGCGGCGCTCCGGGGCGGGCGGCAGCGGGGCGGGGTCGGCG
>NZ_JASKYT010000384.1:0-6390 GCF_041028275.1 Streptomyces sp. PU-14G | reverse complement strand
GCCCACCACGTCCCGCGCCCGACGGTCCCCCACCCGCGCCCGGCACTGCCTGTGGCGGCTCGGCTTCCGCGCCCTGCGGCCCGGCGTCCGCGCGCGGCTCCGCGTCCGGCTCCGCCTCTGGCGGCCCGGCGTCCGCGCCCGGCTCCACGTCCGGCGACCCGGCGCTCGCTTCCGGCGGCCCGGCGTCCGCGCCCTGCGGCCCGGTGCTCGCGCCCGGCGGCCCGGCGTCCGCGCCCGCCTCCGCGTCCGGCGGCTCGGTGTCCGCGCCCGGCACCGCCTCCCGCCGCCCGGCGCCGGCGCCGGGCGGCCCCGCACCGGCGGCCTCGACCGCGTTGTCGATCAGGTTGCCCAGCACGGTGACCAGGTCCCTGGCCGGCAGCCCCGGGGTGTCGTCCACGTGGCTGTCCTCGGAGAGCGTGAGGTCGATACCGCGCTCGTTCGCCTGGGCGGCCTTGCCCAGCAGCAGGGCGGCCAGGACGGGCTCGCCCACGGCGCTGACCACGCGGTCCGTCAGTGCCTGGGCGAGCTCCAGCTCCTCGGTGGCGAAGTCCACCGCGTCCCGCACGCGGCCCAGTTCGATGAGCGAGACGACGGTGTGGAGCCGGTTGGCCGCCTCGTGGGCCTGCGAGCGGAGGGCTTCGGCGAAACCGCGCACCGAGTCGAGTTCGCCCGTCAGCGCGCGCAGCTCGGTGTGGTCGCGGAGGGTGACGACGGTGCCGCGTCCCTCGACCGGTGAGGTGTTGACGACGATCACCCGCCGGTCGGTGAGGTGGACCTCGTCCACGCGGGCCGCCGCGCCCGAGAGCGCGTCCGTCAGCTCCCGGGGCAGGCCCAGCGCGGTGACGGGCGAGCCGACCAGTTCGCCCCGCTCGGTCAGGCCCAGCAGGGTGCGGGCGCCGTCGTTGACGAGCGCCACCCTGGCGTGCCCGTCGAGCAGCAGCAGCCCCTCCCGCACGGCGTGCAGCGTGGCCTGGTGGTAGTCGTACAGGCGGCTCAGCTCGGCCGCGTTCATGCCGTGGGTGTGGCGGCGCAGCCGGGCGTTGACGACGTAGGTGCCGAGGCCGCCCAGCGCCAGGGCTCCGCCCGCGACCGCGAGCAGGGCTGCCAGCTGGTCGCTGACCTGCTCGCTGATGGTGTCGACGGCGATGCCCGCGCTGACCAGCCCGACGATGCGTCCGCCGTCGCGGACCGGGGTGACCACGCGTACCGAGGGCCCCAGCGTGCCGGTGTACGTCTCGTCGAACGTGCGGCCTTCGAGGGCGGGGGCGATGTGTCCGACGAAGCGTTCGCCGATCCGGTCCGGGTCCGGGTGGGTCCACCGGGTGCCGTCCGTGTCCATGATCGTGATGAAGGTGACGCCGGTGTCGCGCCGGGTCTCCTCGGCGTACGGCTGGAGCCGCCGCGAGGGGTGGGGGGAGCGGATCGCGTCCCGGACAGAGGGGGAATCGGCCACCGCCTGTGTGGTCGCCCTTGCACGGTGCGTAGCGGACTGTCTGGCCTGCGCCTTACCGGAGACGTAGGCGAACAGCGCGCACCCGGCGACGACCACCGCGACCAGCACCACCTGCATGGCGAACAGCTGCCCCGCCAGGCTGCGCGGACGGGACCGCACGGCAGGACGGGGGCGGGGGACACGCATGGTGACAGTCTGCCGTGGCCGGTTTCATGCACGTAATGCACGTAAGGGTGACGCCGGTCGCACCGTGGTGCATAGTCACCGGGACTCAACACGATATGGATCCGCGATGAACGTACCCCACCAGGGGCGTTACGCGGTGATCAACGTGAAGTGACCCATGGACGAGGAGCCGCCGACGTGTCGAAGAAGACACCGCAGCAGGCCGCAGCAGGCGCTGCGCCTGACGCACCACGGGTGAAGCGGGACCGCACCCACTACCTCTACATCGCGGTGATCGCCGCCGTGGTGCTGGGCGTGATCCTCGGCCTCACGGCACCCGGAGTGGCCACCGAGCTCAAGCCGCTGGGCGAGGGGTTCGTCAACCTCATCAAGATGATGATCTCGCCGATCATCTTCTGCACCATCGTGCTGGGCATCGGTTCCGTCCGCAAAGCGGCCAAGGTCGGCGCCGTCGGCGGTCTGGCGCTCGGCTACTTCCTGACGATGTCGCTCGTCGCGCTGGCCATCGGGCTGGTCGTGGGCAACGTGCTGGAGCCGGGCCACGGGCTGCACCTGACCGAGGCGGACCGCGAGGCGGGCGCCTCCCAGGCCGAGGGCGGGGAGGGCATGACCGACTTCCTGCTCGGCATGATCCCCAAGACCATGGTCTCGGCCTTCACCGAGGGCGAGGTGCTCCAGACGCTCCTGATCGCGCTGCTCGTCGGCTTCGCGCTACAGGCCATGGGCAAGGCCGGTGAGCCGGTCCTGCGCGGCATCGGGCACCTGCAGAAGCTGGTCTTCCGGGTGTTGGCGATGGTGATGTGGGCGGCGCCCGTCGGCGCGTTCGGCGCGATGGCCGCCGTGGTGGGGGAGACGGGCGTCGACGCGCTGAAGTCGCTGGCCGTCATCATGATCGGCTTCTATGTCACGTGCTTCCTGTTCGTCTTCGTCGTGCTCGGGCTGATTCTGCGGCTGGTCGCCGGCGTCAACATCTTCGCCCTGCTGAAGTACCTGGCCCGCGAGTTCCTGCTGATCCTGTCCACCTCCTCGTCCGAGTCCGCGCTGCCGCGGCTGATCGCGAAGATGGAGCACCTGGGCGTCAGCAAGCCCGTCGTCGGCATCACCGTGCCGACCGGCTACTCCTTCAACCTCGACGGCACGATGATCTACCTGACGATGGCCTCGATCTTCGTCGCCGAGGCCATGGGCGACCCGCTCAGCCTCGGACAGCAGATCTCCCTGCTCATCTTCATGTTCATCGCCTCCAAGGGCGCCGCGGGTGTCACCGGCGCGGGGCTGGCCACCCTCGCGGGCGGGCTCCAGTCCCACCGCCCCGAACTCGTCGACGGCGTCGGGCTGATCGTCGGCATCGACCGCTTCATGAGCGAGGCCCGCGCCCTCACCAACTTCGCGGGCAACGCGGTGGCCACCGTGCTGGTCGGCACGTGGACGAAGGAGATCGACAAGGCGCGGGTCGCCGACGTCCTCGCCGGACACGTCCCCTTCGACGAGAGCACCCTGCAGGCGGAGACCGCGCCCGCGGACCGCTCCGACGACGACGCGGACCGGGTTCCGCCGCAGGAGCGCACTCAGGTCGCCACCAAGGCCTGAGCGCCCCCGCTCACCGCCGCCTGCCCGGGCAGCGGGTGGCGCGATACTGGGGCCATGAGCACCCAGCGCCTGATCCTGGCCACCCGCAACGCCCACAAGGTCACCGAGCTCCAGGCGATCCTCGCCGACGCGGGGCTCGACCTGGAGCTGGTGGGCGCCGACGCCTACCCCGAGATCCCGGACGTCAAGGAGACCGGGGTGACGTTCGCCGAGAACGCCCTCCTCAAGGCGCACGCCCTCGCCCAGGCCACCGAACTCCCGGCCGTCGCCGACGACTCGGGCCTGTGCGTCGACGTGCTCGGCGGGGCGCCCGGCATCTTCTCCGCACGCTGGGCGGGCCGCCACGGCGACGACGCCGCCAACTTGGACCTGCTCCTCGCCCAGCTCTCCGACATCGAAGCGCCGCACCGCGCGGCCCACTTCGAGTGCGCCGCCGCGCTCGCCCTGCCCGACGGCACCGAGAAGGTCGTGGCGGGCCGACTGCGGGGCACCCTGCGGCACACCCCTGCGGGCAGCGGCGGCTTCGGATACGACCCGATCCTGGAGCCGGACGGGGAGAGCAGGACGTGCGCCGAGCTCAGCGCCGCGGAGAAGAACGCGATCAGCCACCGCGGCAAGGCGTTCCGGGCGCTCGCCCCCCTCGTGCGCGAGGCCCTGGCCCTCGGCTGAACCCCGGGCCCGAGCCGTCAGGGGCCCGAGCGGCCCGCGGTGTAGCGGTGCGCGAGGGGGGACTCGGGCCCGGGAGGCGGAAGTGGACGTGGCGTAGATCGCCTCTCTCGATTTCGAGGAGCTGTCGCAAACCACCCGGTCGTCGGCGGAAACGGAGAATGGACGGGTGAAGAGGTTGGAGACCACCGCGCGGACTCGGGCTCGGATGAGTCGCCAACGGTCACGGGACACCGACGTCGAGCTCGCTTTGCGGCAGGCGTTGTTCGCGGCAGGGCTGCGGTATCGCGTACACCGGCGGCCGGTGAAGGGGATACGGCGGGAGGCGGACGTGGTGTTCGGGCCCGCGCGGGTCGCGGTCTTCGTCGACGGGTGCTTCTGGCACGGCTGTCCCCAGCACGCGACCTGGCCGAAGAACAACGCCGAGTTCTGGCGAGCCAAGATCGAGGGGAATCGGGCTCGCGATCGGGACACCGACGCCCGGCTGGCCGAAGCGGGCTGGCTCGCGGTGCGGGTCTGGGAGCACGAGGATGCGGGCGAGGCCGCAGCACGGATCGAGAAGACGGTGAACGAGCGACGGAGTGCCAAGAAGCGCGGTGCGTCGGGCCCGGCATGAGGCTGAGACGTCCGGGGCGGAGGCGGGGTGGTGCCTGCGCCCCGGACGTAACGAAAGGCGCGGGTCTCACACGGTCGGGTCCAGGGTTCCGGCGAAGAACCCCAGTCCCGGGTCCTCGGGGGTGCCGATGAGCATCGCCCGGTCGAGTAGCAGGTTGTTTCCCTCACAGCTGGTCTCGGCGAGCATCACGCAGGCGTGGCAGGCCACGTGATTGGCACCGCCGACACCGGTCGCACGGGACTCGATACACAGCGGGTCCGCCGAGCACCAGGACGCCCGACGCAAGGCCGACTCGAGAGAGGCTGCCAGATGCTTCGGCTCGCCCTGTGCGACGAGGCCACCGAGACTGCCGGCCGAGTCGCTGGTCGCGGTGTACACCAGCAGGCCCGCCATGTCGTCGTCGCAGTACAGACGCTCCCGCAGGGCCGACGATGGGTAGCCCGCGTCCAGACTCCACTCCGCGATCAGGATGTGGGCGAGGGTGTGCAGGAGAACGTAGCGGGGAGAGGCGGGGGAGACTCGCGGTTCTCCGTCGCCGGTGTGGTGTTCACGCAGGTGCGCCGTGTGGTTGGCGTGGAGTTCGCCGATGCGCGTGTGGATTGTGGCGCTCCGCTCCCAGCCGCGGAGGCGGTTCTCGTCCAGACGGAGGAAGAGCCCTTCGCCCCGGACTTCCAGGGCGGGAAGCCAGCTCTTGCGCTGGAGGGAGAGCGGTGCGTGGTACGTGGGGCCCACGGCCTGTGGGTCGACGATGCGGGTGAACGACGTCAGCGCACGGACCTCGCGGAGCCGCTTGACCAGCATCGGAGGGCGCAGGCCGAAGGGTGCGAGGAGATCGGCGTCGGTGCTCGGCGGGACGCAGACGAAGTCCTCGTCATGATCTTGCTGTCGGACGTCGTCCGCGTTCCCCGCGGAGAGGCTGTCGTACTCCTCGCGGAGGATCCGGTGGTAGCGGTCCTCCACGGAGGCGTCCTCCTCCGGCGTTCCGTCACGCAGGAGCGCCATGACCGCTTCGAGATCGACATCGGCGCCCTTCAAAGCGCCCCTGAGGTGGATCGCGATGTGCGCGGGGTCTTCATAGCCGCGGAGAACCTCCTCGTGCTCCCTGACGACCCGTGCCAGGGTGCCGTCGCGGCTCCACGGCGGGATCGACAGGGCCGAGCGGAGGACCGGCTGCCAGACCGAGGAGGAACCGCGCTGGAGGGTGCGCGGGGGCTTGGTGCAGTGCTCGGCCGGCGCACCGTCGAGCCAGGGGCGCTTCCCCGAACAGGTGATACCCAGGTCGTCGAGCGCCCGCTGACGGAAGGCACCCTCCATGGAGACGTCCGGCACGCCGCAGCTGCACGACAGCACGACGGCGCGCAGCGACGTCGTGGATCCGGTGGAGCGCAACCGCATCGTGCCACCACACCTGCCGCTGCCCATGCCCTGCCCGCGCGCCTTTCGGTGCAGCCACTTCCAGTACGGGAAGTCCTCGATGTGGCCCTGCTCGCAGGCCATCACGAAGCGGGACGGGGCGAGCGGGTTGTCCGAACAGGTCGGACAGACGCTCTTGCCGGCGGGGCTGCCGAACGTGTTGTACGGGGCGAGGAGCTCACACTTCGAGCAGGACTGCCACCAGGGGAACCGCTTGACTCGGACGCCGTCCTCGCTGTCGTCGCCGGAGGCGGGCGGAAGCCGGAACCCAGAGACGCCGAGCAGCGACGCCAGCCGAGGTTCGTCGATCGGCGTCGCCTCGTCGCGCGACCAGGAGCGCTCCGCGTTGTCGAGGCCGGAGACGATGAACGACTCGTTGTCGACGGCGATGAGGCCGCCGACGCCGTAAGTGGTGA
Organism: Streptomyces sp. PU-14G; assembly: GCF_041028275.1. Classification (NCBI taxonomy): domain Bacteria; kingdom Bacillati; phylum Actinomycetota; class Actinomycetes; order Kitasatosporales; family Streptomycetaceae; genus Streptomyces; species Streptomyces sp. PU-14G. Next base: position 50 of record NZ_JASKYT010000384.1, on the reverse strand, counting down.
TCATCTGGGCGCGGCGGACCGCGCCCTTGACCGGGTGGGTACGACGGGGC
>NZ_JASKYT010000383.1:0-7042 GCF_041028275.1 Streptomyces sp. PU-14G | reverse complement strand
CACCAAGGGCGCCGGCCTGGCGGAGGCCCTCTCGGGCGTGCGCGCCGTCGTGCCAACCCGCACCCGTGCCCTCTCCCTCGAACGAGGACGCTGCCCACCCCACCGGGCCCGTCCTCGTGACCGGCGGCACCGGCACTCTCGGCCGTCCGCTCGTCGACCGGCTGCTGGCCGACGGCGTCCCCGTCCGCGTGATGAGCAGGAAGCCGCGCCGGGAGGGCGACGAGCGCCGCTGCGAGTGGGCCGTGTGCGACCTCACCAAGGGCGCCGGCCTGGCGGAGGCCCTCTCGGGCGTGCGCGCCGTCGTGCACTGCGCCACCGACCCGTGGCGCGAGGCGCGGGTGCTCTCGCGTCTCGCGGAGGCGGCTCGGCAGGCGGGCGGCCCGCACCTGGTCTACATCTCCATCGTCGGCGTCGACCGGATCCCGTTCCCTTACTACAAGGGGAAGTACGCCGCCGAGCGGCTGTTGGAGAGGTCGGGTCTGCCGTGGACGATCCTGCGGGCCACCCAGTTCCACGACCTGGTCGCGACGCTGACCACCGCACAGCGGCGCCTGCCCGCCGTCGTGGCACCGTCCGGCTTCCGGTTCCAGCCGGTGGACGTCACCGAGGTGGCCGGGCGGCTCGCCGAGCTCGTCCAGCGGGACCCGGCCGGCCGGGTGCCGGACATGGGCGGGCCGCGGGTCCTCGGCGCCCGCGAGGCGGCAGCACAGGTGCTGCGGGCCACCGGGCGCTCCCGGCGCGTCGTCGGCCTCCCCTTGCCGGGCCGTACCGCCCGCGCGTTCCGCGGGGGCGGCAATCTCGCCCCCGGCCACGCCACGGGGAAGGGCACCTTCGAGGAATTCCTGGACGACCGCTACGGCCACAGGAGGCACAACGGCCACTGACACCGCCGTCGCCACGGCCGCCGAAGACAACGCCGCCGTCACCGTCACCGCCGTCACCGTCACCGCCGACGTCGCCGCAGGCCGCCGCAGGCCGCCGAACGACCGCACCGTGGCGGCCGGTCCCGCGGCGTACCCTCCGGTTCGGCCCGCCGCCCGGGCGTGAGAGCGTGACGGCATGCCCTACGCGACCGCGGCCGACGGTGCCGCGCTCTACTACGAGGTCCACGGCGCCGGCGGCCCGCCGCTGTTGCTGTTGAGCGGGCAGTCCAACGACCACGGATGGTGGGACCCGGTACGGGCCGATTTCGCCGCGACGTTCACCACCCTGGTCTGGGACTACCGGGGCACGGGCCGCAGCGACCGGCCCGACACCGACTCCTACAGCACCCCGGGATTCGCCCGGGACGCGCTGGCCGTCCTCGACCACGCGGGCGTCCAACGGGCGCACGTGTACGGCACGTCGATGGGCGGCCGGGTCGCCCAGTGGCTGGCGGCCGACCATCCCTCCCGCGTCGACCGGCTCGTCCTGGGCTGCACCTCTCCCGGCGCCCCGCACGGCGTCGAGCGGGGGCCCGAGGTGCGGCGTGCTCTCGTGCAGCCGGACGCGCGAGCGGCCCGCGAGGCGCTGCTCGACCTGATGTACACCCCCTCCTACACCGCCGGGCACCCAGGCCCCTTCCACACCTTGGGTGATCCCTCAATGCCCGGACACGCACGCCGCCGCCACCTGAGGGCAAGCGCCGGGCACGACGCGTGGGAGGCGCTGCCCCGCATCACGGCACCCACCCTCGTCGTGCACGGCACGGACGACCGTTTCAACCCCACGGCCAACGCCCCGCTGCTCGCGGGCCGTGTCCCGGGCGCCACCCTCCGGCTGATTCCCGGCGCCCGGCACGCCTACTTCGAGGAGTTCGCCCACGAGGCGACGCCCCTGGTGCTCGGTTTCCTGCGCGACGGCGAGGCCGTCCTGCCGCCCGGGGCATAGCCGGAGGGGGCCGGAGGCACGTGAGCGGCCCGGCCGGTTTCTTACGGACCGGTGACACAAGGGCCGTGAGCCACCGCGGGGCGGCCTCGCGGGCCTAGCGTGGTGAAGATGCGCGTACTTGTCACCGGCGGGGCCGGTTTCATCGGGTCACACATCGTCGACGCCCTGACGGAGGCCGGCCACGAAGTGGTCGTACTCGACGCCCTGTTGCCGTCGGCGCACGAGGAGCGCGGCGCGCTGCCGCTCACCACCGTGCCGGACGCGCGGTGCCTCGTCGGCGACGTCCGCGACCCCGGGACCGTCGCCGACGCGCTGCGAGGCGTGGACGCGGTGTGCCACCAGGCCGCCATGGTCGGGCTGGGCAAGGACTTCTCCGACGCGCCCGCGTACGTCAGCTGCAACGATCACGGCACGGCCGTGCTGTTGTCCGCCATGGAGGCGGCCGGGGTGCGGTCGCTCGTCCTCGCCGGCTCGATGGTCGTCTACGGCGAGGGCCGCTACGTCTGTGACGAGCACGGGACGGTGCGGCCGGGGCCGCGGGCCGTGCCCGATCTGCGTGCGGGGCGGTTCGAGCCGCCGTGCCCCGAGTGCGGGGCGGCGCTGCGGCCCGGTCTCGTCGGGGAGGACGCGCCCCCGGACCCGCGCAACACCTACGCCGCCACCAAGCTGGCACAGGAACACCTGGCAGCGGCCTGGGCACGGGCCTCCGGGGGCCGAGCCGTCTCGCTGCGCTACCACAACGTCTACGGTCCCGGGATGCCGCGTGACACCCCGTACGCGGGGGTCGCCTCGTTCTTCCGTTCCGCCCTCGCGCGCGGCGAGGCGCCGGCCGTGTACGAGGACGGGGCGCAGCGCCGGGACTTCGTCCACGTGCACGATGTGGCGGCGGCCAACGTCGCGGCCCTGGCAGCCGTCACGGAAACGGACACGGGCGCCACCGGGTCGGGCGGGGGTGTGGCAGGCGCTGCGGGCTTCGCCGCCTACAACGTCGGCAGCGACGAACCGCACACCATCGCGGAGATGGCCGCAGCGCTGGCCGAGGCCTACGGCGGGCCCGACCCCGTCGTCACCGGTGAGTTCCGGCTCGGTGACGTCCGGCACATCACCGCCTCGTCGCAGCGTGCGGCCCGCGAGTTGGGCTGGCGCGCGCAGGTCGGGTTCGCGGAGGGCATGAAGGAGTTCGCGGCGGCGGAGATGCGCGCCCCGTCGGGCGAGTGAGGCGCGAGACGGGAGCGCGCCACCGGTCAGCCGACCTGGGTCACCGGGATCGTCAGTTCGAAGCAGCAACCGCCGGTGACGTTGCGGACCGCCGCCGAGCCGTGGTGGGCCTCGATGATGCCCCGCACGATGGCGAGCCCGAGCCCCGCACCCGGCGGGGTGCGGGCGTGGGTGCCCCGCCAGCCGGTGTCGAAGACGCGCGGCAGATCCTCCTCGGGGATGCCGCCGCAGCCGTCCGTCACCGTAAGGACGACCGTCTCGTCCGTACCGCGGGCGTGCACCGCCACCGTGCCGTCGGCAGGGGTGCGGCGGATGGCGTTGGCGAGCAGATTGCCCAGGACCCTGGTCATCTCGCGCGGGTCCACCTCCACGGGGACGTCGACCGCCGCGTCCCCGACGAGACGGACCCCGCTCTTGCGGGCGAGCGGGTCGGCGCCCGCCAGCGCCTCCTCGACGAGCTCGTCCAGTGCCACCTGGTGGGGCGTCAGCGACAGCGCCCCCGCGTGGATGCGGGACAGCTCGAACAGGTCGCCGACCATGGAGTTGAGCCGCTCGACCTCGGCGCGGATCTGCCGCAGACAGCGCCCGGTGTCCTCCACCATGCCGTCCTCCAGCGCCTCGGACATCGCGCGCAGGCCGGCCAGTGGAGTCCGCAGATCGTGGGAGATCCAGGCGACCAGTTCGCGCCGTGAGCTCTCCAGAGCGCGCTCACGGTCGCGCGAGGCGGCCAGTTTCTCACTGGTGGCCGTGAGTTCGCGGGTGAGCGCCGCGAGCTCGGCGGGGTCGTCGTCGGCGCCCTCGCGGGGCGTGGGGAAGCTGCCGCCGTCACCGAAGGAGCGGGCCGCCGCGGTGAGCGCGTTGCTGCGCGCGACGACCCAGCGGCCGAGCAGCAGCGCGGTCGCCAGCGAGACGACGGCCGCCATGGCGACGACGGTGGTGACGACGAACAGGTCGTGGCGGGAGAGGAACATGGCCCAGGCGACGGCGAGTGTCCCGGAGAACATGGCGATCACGGTGACCGTGGAGACGACCGTCAGCGAGACGATCAGCGAACGGTGCCGCAGTGCGCGCAGCGCCAGCGCGCCGAGCAGCCCCGCTGCGGCGGCGCCCAGGAAGGCGAAGAGGGCGATGAGCAGCATGTCGTGCACGTCGTCTCAGCCCTTCCGCGCGCCGGCGGAGCCCGCGTCGCCGGGGCCCGGACGGTCGCCGGAAACGGGGCTGCCACCGGAAACGGGGCTGGCGCCGGAAACGGGGCTGGCGCCGGAAACCGCACTGTCGCCGGCAGCGGGGCTGTCGCCCGAGGCCAGGCGGTAGCCCACGCCCCACACCGTCTGGATGAGCCGGGGGCGGGCCGGGTCGTCCTCGATCTTGGCGCGCAGCCGGCGGACGTGGACGGTGACGGTCGACAGGTCGCCGAAGTCCCAGCCCCACACCTCGCGCATCAGCTCCTCGCGGGTGAAGGCGCGTGCCGGATGCCGCAGCAGATGCGCGAGCAGGTCGAACTCCCGTACGGTCAGGTTGAGCTCGGCGCCGCCCTTGGTGGCCAGCCGCGCGCGCGGGTCGACGGTCAGCCCCGCGACCCGCAGCGGCTCCTCGGGGCGCGCGGACTCCCCGGAGACCGTAGACCGACCGGAGACCGCCGCCTCACCGCCGGCCGCCGCCTGACCGGCGCGCGCGGGCTCGTCCGCGCCACCGCCCGCGCCCCGGCTGCGCCGCAGCACCGACTCGACGCGCAGCACCAGTTCGCGAGGGCTGAAGGGTTTGGTCACGTAGTCGTCGGCGCCCACCTCCAGGCCGAGGACACGGTCGCCCTCGTCGCCGAGCGCGGTCAGCATGATGACGGGCACGGGCCCCTTCTCCCGCAGGCGGCGGCAGACCTCCAGGCCGTCCATCCCGGGCAGCATCAGGTCGAGCACGACGAGGTCGGGGCGGCGCACCGCCGCCCTCTCCAGCGCCTCGGGCCCTGTCTCGGCGCGGTCGACGGTGTGACCGGCCCGATCGAGGTACCCGGCGACGACCTCGGCGACGGTCGGGTCGTCGTCGACCACCAGGACGTGGCCGGAAGGTGGTGTCTGCATGTGCTCAGGGTGGCACCGCACGGGCGGGCGGGGCAGGCGGGCCGTTGACGGAGACGGGCGATGTCCGTGTTTCGTAAGGACACGAAGCCCGGAATGTCGCTTTTTGCTCCGTAGGGTGTCCCGCGTGACCGATCCCCAGCCGGACGCCGCCCCGCCCCCCGGGGCGGCGTCCGGGTCCACGTCCGTGTCCGCCCTCGGGTCCGGGTCTGAACCCGGCCCGGACCGCCCGGAGGAGGCCGTGCCCGTGCCCGCCGTCGATGTCGTCCTGCCCTGTCTCGATGAGGAACAGGCCGTGCCCTGGGTGCTGGAGCGGATTCCGTCCGGCTGGCGGGCGATCGTCGTCGACAACGGCTCGACGGACAGCTCGGCAGCCGTCGCACGGGAGCTGGGCGCCACGGTCGTCAGGGAGGAGCGGCGCGGCTTCGGAGCCGCCTGCCACGCCGGGCTGACGGCGGCCGAGGCGGACATCGTCTGTTTCTGCGACTGCGACGCCTCCCTCGCCCCCTCCCTCCTGGAGCCGTTCGTGGCGGCCGTGCGCGAGGGCCGCAGCGATCTGGTCCTGGGACGCAGACGCCCGCAGACGCGCGGTGCGTGGCCCGCGCACGCCCGTGCGGGCAACCTGGCGCTCTCCCGCATGCTGCGCAGCCGTACCGGCGTACGCCTGCACGATCTGGGCCCCCTGCGCGCCGCCCGCCGCGAGGGGCTGCTGGAGCTCGGCCTGACCGACCGGCGCAGCGGCTACCCGCTGCAAATGGTCGTCAGGGCCGCCGACGCCGGATGGCGGATCGAGGAACGGGACGTGCCCTACCGGCCTCGCTCCGGCAAGTCGAAGGTCACCGGCACCTGGCGCGGCACCTGGCACGCCGTCCGCGACATGCGCGCCGTCCTCAACGCACCACCCGCGCCGACGGCCCCGACGCCACCGTCCGCACCGACGCCACTGTCCGCACCGACGCCATCGTGCGCAGCGATGCCCCCGTCCGCACCGACGGCTCCGCCCGGGCCGACGGGTACGGGAGCGCCGACGGGTACAGGAGCGTCGACGGATTCGGGTGTCCCGCGACCGCCGCACACCACCGAGGAGGCCGCCCGATGACAACCTCGGCCGCGCACCGGTCCCCCGAAGGGGACACCACGCTGCTCGTCATCGCCAAGGAGCCGGTGCCGGGACGCGTCAAGACCCGTCTGTGTCCGCCGTGCACTCCACAACAGGCGGCCGGGCTCGCGGCAGCCGCGCTGCACGACACGTTGACGGCCGTCGCGGCGATGCCCGCCAGACGCCGCGTTCTCGTCCTGTCCGGACGGCCCGGGGAGTGGCTGCCGTCCGGCTTCGACGTCGTCCCCCAGTGCACGGGCGGGCTGGACGAGCGGCTGGCCGCAGCGTTCGATGGCGCGGGCGAGGGACCCGCGCTGCTGGTCGGTATGGACACCCCCCAACTGACGCCCGCGCTGCTGGCGCCCGTTCTGGAGCCCGGCGGCTGGCAGGAGTGCGACGCGTGGTTCGGCCCGGCGGCCGACGGCGGGTTCTGGGCGCTGGGCCTGGCCCGTCCCGACGCCGCCCTCCTGCGGGGCGTCCCCATGTCCACTCCGACGACCGGACAGGCGCAGCTGGCGCGGCTGACGGACGCCGGCCTGCGGGTCCGTCATCTCCCGTCGCTGCGCGACGTGGACACGGCACAGGACGCCGTACAGGTGGCGGTCGAGGCCCCCGAGGGCCGGTTCGCAGCCGCCGTCGCCCGGCTCGGTCCCCTCGTCCCCCGGCAGGCGGTCGCGCAGGATGCCGACGCGCCGGCATCCGCCAGGCCCCAGGAAACCTCCCCCTCCCCCGGAACGGCCACCCGATGACGGCGCCCACCCACACGACACCGCAGCAGACC
>NZ_JASKYT010000382.1:0-5815 GCF_041028275.1 Streptomyces sp. PU-14G | reverse complement strand
AGGTACACCTTCCCCATCCCTCCGGCCCCCAGCACGCCGACCAGCCGGTACGGACCCAGACGCAGGGGGTCGCCGACACCGAGAGGTTTCATGGGGAGAGGCTCCTGGGGTGGTTTCCGACAATGAGGCAGGGCAGGGGGCGCGGGTGCGGGTGCGGCGGGACGCTTCGGCGGATCACCTCAGGGGAAGGCCGAAGACGCGCTTGTCGGTGGCGACGACGAGTTGGCCCGAAGCGTGGTGGGGCATCAACGACGGCTGCTCCTCCTTCGCGCCGGTGAGGACCCACTTGATCTCGCGTTCCTCGCGGTCGATCGCGGTGATCAAGCGAGCACCCCTGGAAGGGAAGTAGAGATATCGATCGCCGGCGGCGGGCACGACATGGAGCGGAACCTCCGTCGCCCATGGCGCTTTCATCTCCCACTGGAGTTCACCGGTTTTCGCGTCCAGAGCCACCAGGCCGTTTCCGGGCTCGAGGGCGTAGACGGTGCCGTCCTTGTAGAGAGGCGTACCGTAGTATCCGTCTTTCTTGCCCTTTTGCGGTTCGAGAGGCTTCCTCCCCTTGCCGAAGCGCCACACCGTCTCTCCGTCTTTCACGCGTAGCGCGACGACCTCGTCGAGACCCAAGTAGATGTGGCCTTCCTGATCCGCACCGGCAGTGGACAGATCACTGTTCACCGCCGCGTCGAAGTTTCTCGACCACACGGTTTTCCCCGTGGTGACATCGATGGCGAACACGTGCCCGATATCGACCATGACCATCATGCCGTCCCACCTGGCAATGACTGTCGCCCCGACTGTCGATCTCGTCCTGCGCCAGCGCACCTCGCCCGAACGAGCGTCCAGAGCCACGTATCGTTGATGCGGATCCTCGAACTCACCGTCGAAGGCGTCCTCGATGACGACGAACCCCTTGTGCACACCGAGCACGTCCGCGCCGTTCTCGTCCCGCAGTCCCACCTTGCCCAGATCCGCCACGCGGTCGGCGAATTCCGCTGTCCTCGGATCCACCCGGTACAAGTCCAACTTGTTGCTCACCTGGTAGAGGTGGTCACCGTCGACATGAGAAGGCTTGTCCCCCTGAATGTCCTTGTTGGTTCCTCTTCGCCTGCCTTCCATGTCCAACACGGTGAGGCGTACATCCGAGGTGACGGCCACGTAGTCACGGACCAGCACCGCTTGAAGGGTGCCCTCGTCGAACGGGGACTGCCACGAGGGTTCGGGGCCGGCCGCGGCCTCCGTTTCCGAAGGCGGTGACGCCGCGGCCTCCTCGGTGTCACCGGACCGTGCCATCATCCAGGCTCCGGCCCCCGTCGCAGCCGCCACGAGCCCCGCACCGCCCCAGAGCAACGCCCGTCGTCGAGTCGGACCGGCGAGGCGGGAACCGGCCGCCGTCTCCACGGGCCCGGCCGTCGGCGCGGGCAGGCGAGAAGGAACTGCCTCCCAGGCCGTCTGGCAGCGCCGCAGGATCTCCGCGTGGACAACATCGGGCAGAGAATCGGCGAACTCGGCCCCACCGTCCAGTCGTTCGGCGAGCTCGCGAGTCGTCGGCCGCTGAGTAGGGTCTTTGGACAGGCACCGCTCCACTGTCCCTACCAACCCGGACGGCACCTGGGAGAGGTCCGGCTCTCCGTAGCGGACCCGGTAGAGCAGGTCCGCCGCCAGGCCGACTCCGAACGGGCCACTGCCGGTGCACGCGAAGACCAGCACTCCTGCCAGGGCGAAGATGTCACCCGCGGGCGTGTGCTCCGCGCCGGTGGCCTGCTCCGGCGACATGAACGCAGGGGTGCCCGCTGCGGCACCGGTCCGGGTGAGCCGGTCGTCCCCGGCAGCCCGCGCAATACCGAAGTCGATGACCTTGGGCCCCGTCGCGGACAGGAGGATGTTGGAAGGCTTCAGGTCGCGGTGCACGACGTCGGAAGCGTGAAGTTGCGTGAGGGCGTCGCACAGCCGCGCCCCGAGAGCCCGTGTGGCATCCTCGGGCAACGGACCGTGCAGGGCCACCACGTCGTCCAGCGGGGGCCCGAGGACATACTCGGTCGCCAGCCAAGGAGTCTCCGCCAGAGCGTCCGCGTCCACCACCGCGGCTCCGTGGTGCCCACCGATCACCCGGGCCGCATCGACCTCCAACTGGAACCGGGTGCGGAACTCCTGGCGAGCGGCGAACTCCGCGTGCATCGTCTTCAGCGCGACAGTGCGCCCGCGCGGGGACCGTCCGAGGTAGACGGTCCCCATGCCACCACTGCCGAGCCTGGCGATGAGCCGGTAGTCACCGAGACGTGCCGGATCGTCGTGCGTGAGAGGGAAGGCCACGGCGATCAGTCCACCGGGAATGCGTAGAGGCTGCGGCGGTCATCGACGACGACCATCCCTTCGGCGCTCGCCGCCACGGTACCCGGGTTCCCGGAGAACTCTTCGACCCCCGCCATGGCGAGCCGCCACATGAGGGAGCCGTCGCGACTGTCCAGAGCGTCGATCTCGGCCATACCCGCCCGAAGCAGCACGCGTCCCGACGCGCTGAGCGACATGGCCGAGAGGTTGTACCTCTGCTCGTGCGGATTGGCGTGTTTTCTTTTCCACTTGACCTTTCCACTCCGGTAATCAACCGCGTAGGTGGTCACGTCGTTGTCAGCGACGTACAGCATGCCTTTCCGTACCGCTCTGTGCGCGTTGACGCCCCCCTTGACCGCTACTGTCCAGCGTTCCTTCCCACTGGTCAGACTCATCCCGCGCAGCCCGTCGACCGTGTCGGCAACCAACAGATCACCTTCCAGGGGGAGGACGAGACCATCGGACGTGCTGGAGATGTCGTCGTAGTCCTTCCTCCATTTCCGCCGGCCATCACGCCGGTCGAGGGCGACGTAGGCGAAGTTGTCTTGCGAGAGCTGCAGCCCCGTGCCGGCCACGAGGATGTGCGACTTCAGCAGTGTCGGGCCGACCACTCCCGGCCCGGGTGGGGTCAAGGTTTCGACGAACCCGGCGGGGATGGGCGCATGCCACAGCTTCTTGCGGCGCCGGAGGCTGTAGGCGATGACAGCCTGCTCCGGCTCGCTCTTCTTACTGAAGTCCTCGGTGAGGAAGAACAGCACGCCGCCCCCCGCAGCCAGGAGGAGGGCCATCGAGGGTGTTTGCATGTACTTCCTCTCGCGCCACTTGATCTTTCCTGAGCGCGCGGAGAGGAGAAGGAACTCCCCTTGGTCTCCTCCGGATGCCACCAAGACGTCGCCGTGCCCCGCGTCCAGGATCTGTGCGGGCAGCACATCGTCGCGGGACCACTGCTTCTTCCCCTCGACGATGTCGACCGCCAGAACGCCTCCCTTGTGGCCCGTGATCAGGAATCTTCCGTCCGCCAGCAGTGAGGATTCCTCCGTGGATCTGTCCGGCAGTTCGAAGTGCCACAACGGTGCGGGGGCGACCCCGCGTATCTGCTGAGCGCGAGGGGCGGACTTCTGCGAGCCGAAGGCTCTCCAAGTCGCGACGCCGGCGGTGCCGAGGGCCAGGCCGGCCGCAGCCGGTGCGACCGCCGTGAGCAGGGAACGGCGGGACGGTGAGGTGGGCGGGGCCGCAGCAGTCGGAAGCCCGGCCGCGGAGGCAGCCTCGTCCGTCCGATGTCCCGGCGGCACCGCTGTGGGAGCGCCCTCCGGCGGGTAGGCAGGCCACTGTGCGGCCTGTTCGTCCATCGCGGCGAGGATGCGCTCGGGAAGTTGGCCGCCGGCGGCCGGCGCCGAATCCCGCAAGATCCGCAGCAGTTCCTCGGCTCGCGGGCGCTCAGCCGGATCGGCCGTCAGGCAGCGAGCCCTTACCTCTTCCCACGGGGGCGAGGGGATCTCCTGCCGGTTTCCCGCCCCTTCGGCGAAGGCAAGGACAGCGGCCAGTGCATAGATGTCGCCCGGAGGCTGAGGCCGGCCCCCTGCGCGCTGCTCGGGCGGCAGACTCTTCCCGGCGACACCGGGCACCGCATGACGCTCGGCGCCCTCCACGGACGCCGCTCTCACAAGACCGTATCCGGTCAGGAGTGGGCCGGAGGGCGTGAGCAGCACCGACTGCGGAGAGATGCCGGCATGGACCAGACCCCGGCTGTGCGCACTCCACAACGCCTCGGCCAACGCCACGCCCCAACGTCGCACCAACTGCTGGGGAAGCGGACCGCCGTGCACCGCGAGGGCGGCCCCAAGTGGCAGGGCGGGGAAGCAGTCGTAAGCCACCCACGGTATCCGGGCGCCGGCCGCCGATACGCCCTTGACCGTTGCGACATACCGGTGACCGAGCCGGCGGGAGTTGTTGGCCTCCGACCAGAAACGCAGGCGGTAGCTCGCGTCGTCGGCACACGCCTCCTCGGGGGTCATCAGCACGCATGGCGTGCCGTCGGGACCGGCAGCGAGCCACCAACCCACACCGTCCGAGGGGGTGTCGAGCCGCTCGACGCGGCGATACCCGTCCAGGCCGTGTTCATCCCCGCGGTCCGGTGCCGTCGCCGGGTGCTCGTGGGTGGTCGGCACGGGGTCAGTCGGTATCGGCATGTCTTCTCGTTTCGGTCAGCCCAGCGGCAGGGCGTAGACACTGCGCCCGCTGACGACCAGGACGTACTCGTCGTTCAACGCGACCTTGCGCCGTTCCAGCACCGTGCCCGACGCCGACGGCAGATCGGTGAAACGCCACAGAAGGGAGCCGTGTCGGGTCTCGAAGGCGTCCACCTCCGCGTCGTTGGCGGAGACCAGCACTCGCCCGTTGGGGGTGACGGCGGTGTCCGGGGTGGCGTCCCGAGCGGTCGGCTCGAGATCGAAGGTCGCCTCGGAGCGCCAGGAGACCTTGCCTGTCCGCGCATCGACACAGTGGGTCACGTAGGCGCTGTCGCTCACGTAGACCGAGTGCTTGTGTGTGACGGGGGTGCCGAGGAAGTCGGGCTTCTGCTCGTTCTCGTCCTCAGCCGTGACCTTCCACCTCTCCTTGCCCTTCCCTCCCAGCGCGTAGGCCCGTAGGGAGGCGCCCTTGGCCGTTACCAGTGTTGCCGGTTCGGCCACCGTGGTCAGGTGTGCCGACTCGGCCGACTCGTACGTGCGCGACCAGCGCTCCCGGCCCGTCTCGCGGTCGTAGGCCGTCAGGCGCGGGGGCTTGCCCTTGTCGGCCGTGACGACCACGAGGGTGTCGCCGAGCAGATGGCTGCCCTGGTAGCCGGCGGGCAGAGGGTTGCTCCACAGCTCACGGTCGTCGGTGAGGTCGTACGCGACGACGGTGCGGGACGAGGATGGCGACGAGGACGAAGACGACGAGGACGAGCGGGTGTTTTCCACGACGAGCCAGACGACGTGGCCGTGGGCGGCGAGCACCGCCGTGTACGGCCGGCGGCCCGCTTTGCGGTAGCGCTCGGAGCGCCAGCGGGTCTCACCGTCGCGGGCGCCGAGTGCGAACAGGTCGGAGCCGGCCAGCAGGACGAGGCCGTTGCTCAACGGCCAGGCGCGGCCGGAGGGTTTGGTGTCCGCGCGGCGCCAGAGTTCGTCGCCGGTGCGTACGGCGACGCCGACCGCGGCGGTCCCGTCGGCGAGGACGGCGACCTCGTCCCTCCACAGGAGGGGGGCGAAGTTCTTCACGGGGTCGGCGAGGTCGTAGCGCCATTTCGGGGTCGGCGGGGCGCCTTTGAGACGTTTGCGGGTCTTGCGTCGCGCGGCCAGCTTCTCGGCGGGGGTGAGTTCCGGGGCGGGGTCGGAGGTCACGGCCCAGGCCACGGAACCGCCCACGGCGACACCGGCGACGCCGGTACCGACAGCGGTGAGGAGGGAGCGCCGCGAGGGGGCGAGGAGGCGGTGGTCCCGTGCGGGGG
>NZ_JASKYT010000381.1:0-7209 GCF_041028275.1 Streptomyces sp. PU-14G | reverse complement strand
CCCCCGGCCCCGGAGGCCGCCCGGACAGGGGCGCCGCCCGCGCGAAGCAGGCCGTCAGGGCCCCGGCGGGGTGCGCCGCCTCAGCAGCCAGGGCTCCACCACGCCCAGCCCCCGCACGGGACGCTGGTAGAGCGGCTGGAGCGCGAAGCGGAACCCCGACAGGTCCTCGCTCTCCTTCTCCGACTCGGGCGCCGCGCCCGAAGCCGTCAGCTCGGCACGGAACGCGCCGTCGACCAGCACGGTGTCCTTGGGCGCTATCGACGTCAGCCGGCTGGCGAGGTTGACCGTGTTGCCGAAGACGTCACCCATCCGGGTCGTCATCGTGCCGAAGGCGATGCCGACGCGCAGCTCCGGCATCGTCTCGTCGTTGGCCATCGTCTCGATCAGCCGCACCCCGATCTCGGCGGCCGTGCCCGCGTCCTCCGCGACATAGAGGATCTCGTCCCCCAGCGCCTTGATGAGCCGCCCGCCGTGCGCGGCCACCAGGTCGGCCGCGGTCGTCTCGAACGCCTCGACCAGCTCGCCCAGTTCCTCGTCCTCCAGGCGCCGGGTCAACCGGGTGAAACCGACCAGGTCGGCGAAGCCGATGGCCTGGCGGCGGTTGACGACCTCGTCGTCGTCCTTGACCTGCACGACCCGCCCGGTCGCGGCGGCCAGCTGGCGGCGCCACACGTAGACCAGGAACTCCTCCAGCTCCGGCAGCAGCAGCTGCACCAGCGGGAAGGTGACCTCGTTGCGCGTCATCCCCGGCTCGGGCGGCTCGGTCAGCCCCATCAGGAACGAGTCGATCTGCCAGTCCGCGAGCCGCGCCGTGGTCTGCCCCGTGGAGCGGGCCACCTGCACCGCCATCGGCTCACTCAGCAGCCCCGCCTCGACCAGTCCGGACAGCCGCCGCAGCGCCAGCACGTCCGCCTCGGTCAGCGCGCGCGCCTGGCCGACGTCGGCGAAGCCCATCGCCCGCCAGAAGCGGGACGCCAACTCCATCGAGACGCCCGCCGCACGGGCCGCCTGGAACGGGGTGTACTGACGTGCGGAGCCCAGGATCAGCTCCTCGATACGCAGCGCGCTGGGGTCGGTGTCGTCCTCGACGACCTCCGCCTCGCCCGGCTCCTCGGCGAACGCGTTGGCCTGGACCGGGTCCTGCGGGGCGGCGCGCTCGGGGTCGGAGTCCTGGCCGCTCGCCGGGGCGTTCTCCCGGGAGCCGACCGCCTCCCCCTGGGGCACACCCGGATCGTCCGCGGTCACCGGGGGCTCTCCGCACCCTCCGCGACGTGGCGTCGCGCCCTCGCGTCGTCCCTGCGCACAGCCCTTCCGTTCCTCTTTCCGCTCCTGCTCACGGCGGCACACGGGCACCGCCCGCGAACCGGACCCCGGCGCCCGATGGCACCCGATGTCACCGCCGATTGCCCACCATACGGCAGTTGTGCGCTACCTCACTCTCCGGCCGCCGGACGCAGATGGACGATGTCACCGGCCGCGACCGGGCGCTGCACGCCCTGTTCCGAGGCGATGACCAGCCGACCGTCCCCGTCCACGGCAACAGCCTCCCCCACCAGCTCCTCCCCTCCCGGCAGCATCGCCCGTACGGATCTGCCCAGCGTCACGCAGCCCGCCGCGTACGCCTCCAGGACGCCGCCTGCCGCCGGGTCGCCGTCCGCCGCGGTCCAGCGGCCGTACCAGTCCTCGAACGCGCGCAGCACGGCGCGCAGGATCGGGTCGCGGTCCGTGCCCTGCGCGCCCGCCAGGGCGAGCGAGCCCGCCGTGGGAACCGGCAGCTCCTCCTCGCGCAGAGTCACGTTCAGCCCCATGCCGAGCACGACGTGCTGGTCATCAACCCGCTCCGCGAGGATGCCGCCGATCTTCCGCTCCTCGTCCGCCCCCGTGGCCAGGACGTCGTTCGGCCACTTCAGGCCCGTGTCGACGCCCGCCGTGCGGGCGAGCGCGCCCGCCGCGGCGACCCCCGCCAGGAGCGGGATCCAGCCCCAGTGCTCGGCTGCCGCGTCCGGACGCAGCAGCACGGAGAAGAACAGACCCGACCTGGCCGGTGCGCTCCACGCGCGGTCCAGGCGGCCTCGGCCCGCGGTCTGCTCCTCCGCGACGAGGACGGTGCCGGGGCGGGCTTCGCCCGCGCGGGTGCGGGAGACCAACTCCGTGTTGGTCGAGTTGACGGACTCGAGCACCTCCAGGTGCGTCCAAAGCGTGTCCTCCTCGTTGAGGAGGGCGCGGCGGAGGGCCGTCTGGTTGAGCGGGGGGCGGGACAGGTCCGACCAGCGGTTGGGCGTCATGCCGCCACACTATGTGCCGCCCTCGGCTGTTCCCCCCGGCCACATCTCCGAGCCATCTCTCACACAAGAGGGAGCTGTTTCCTCCCTACGGGGGCTCCTAGGGGGGCGGAGCCGCCMSYASGGCCGAGGGCACCCTCACGAAAGAAGGGGAAGACCATGGGGACCAAGGGAACAGCCCCCGCAGGGCAAGCGCATCACAAACGGACAAACGACCACGTAGTGGTGAGCTCCAACGGGGGAGGAGCCGCCCCAACGCCTGGCCGGCGAGGCCCGGGGGTATGGGGGCGGAGCCCCCACCACGGCCGAGGGCACCCTCACGAAAGAAGGGGAAGACCATGGGGACCAAGGGAACAGCCCCCGCAGGGCAAGCGCATCACAAACGGACAAACGACCACGTAGTGGTGAGCTCCAACGGATCGATCGGCGTCACCTGCCGAGGGTGAGAGTTCAACCCATTGGGCGGCCCACTCTGCGGCTCCACACACACATAGTCGTCGGGCTCGTCGAAGACGACCACGTACTCGGCGCGGGAAGAAACCCTCAGCTCCAGCTCGCCGGGCCAGGTGAGCCGGACGTCGACCCCGCCGGGCATCCCGAAGCAGTCGTCCCACGGCCCGGGGCGCGGCTCGATGCGCTTGCCGGTGGGGATGTGGTCGTCGCCGCGCTCCTCCTGCCACTCGGGCGAGAAGTCGATCGCCACGTCCTCGCCGCCCTGGCCGAGGTTGCGCAGGAACCAGGGGTGCCATCCGGCCTGGGCGGGGAAGGAGACGTCGAAGGTCTCGACGGCGAGTTTCAGCGTGAGCGCGGCGCCGTCGTCGCTGAGCTCGACGACCTGGGTGGCGCGGCCTTCCCAGGGCCAGGGGTCGGTGAGGTCGTAGGTGAAGGCGGCCTTCGTCCCGGTGGCACCCGGCGCCTGCTGCCACGCGGCGTCCCGCACGGTCCCGTGAATGGCGTGCGGGCCGTTGTTGAGGGGAAGTTGGAACATCTCCCCGCCGTTGCGGAAACGCCCCTGCGCGGTGCGTCCGCACCAGGGCGCCATGACGAAGGAACCGTATTTCGGCCCCTGGCGCAGGAGTTCGGTGCCGCCCACCCGGAGGGAGGCGAGTCGGCACCCGTGCTGGGGTTCGATCGTCACCTCGGTCCCTTGGGCGCTGAGCACGACGGCCGTGGCTTCTGCGGGGGTGGGCAGATCAGTCATAACAGCGACCATAACGGCGCCTTCAACGGCGCCGCCGCAAGACCCGGCCGATGACCACGGCGCCGGCGACCGCGACGGCTGCCGCGGGTGCCGCCCAGCGCAGGGTCGCGGTGGCGGAGTTCTGCTCCGGGGCGGGCACGGGCGCGTACCGGCCGCGCGGTGGGGCGTGGTCGACTTCTTCCGCGCTGCGCCCGATCATCGTGCGCCGGGCGTGCGCTGCTTCGGCGCCGAGCGCGCCCGGGTCGGTGGGCGCGCCGTCCCCCAGGGCTCGCACGGCCTCGTCCTCGTCGTCGCGGCCGAGCGACGAGGGCGGAATCTCGGTCTCGAACAGCGGGGTCGACTCCGGCTCGTCCTCGCGTCCGGACGCGGTGCGACCCGACTCCCCCTCGGACCTGGTGCGGCCCGACTCACCCTCAGACCCGTTGCGACCCGACTCGCGGTCGGGTTCGACCTCCGGTTCCGGGATACCGGGGATGGCACGCTCGTTGTCGTCGGGGGCCCCGATACCGCCGGCGACGGGGCGGACGTCCCCCTCGAAACCCCCGCCCGGCCCACCGTCTCCGGCGGACGCGGCGCCCTCGGCCTCCGGGCTGCCCGGTGGTGGCTCGTCGCGGATGCTCTCGCCGAGCGCCGCGGCGAAACGATCCAGCATCCTGACGCCCGCCGACGAGGCGGTCTTCTCCTCGATCCCGGCCAGCCGCCCGGTGCCCGTGACGGTGCCGGCGCACACCAGCGCCGTGCCCTCGCCGTCGCCGGCCGCGCGGGGCTCGACGCTCAGCGCCAGTTCGACGGCGCCCTCGCCCCGCGCCTCGCTGCCGCTGCCCTCCACCTCCAGCCGCTCCAGCCCGTCGCGCGCCGTGGCGGTGCCGGTGAGGCCGTGCGGGGTGAGCAAGGCAGAGCCGCGGTAGGTGATGGTCGAGCCGCCGATCCGCACCTTCAGCCGGCCCGCCAGCCGGTGTGCGGCGCCGTCGGCCGGGGACGACGCGGCGTCCTCCTCACGTTCCTGCTGCAACCCGGGGACGCAGCGGGCGACGCGCGCGCTGTCGGCGAGTGCGGCCCGTACAGAGCCGACGGAAAACGGAACGTACACCTCGTGCTCCATGGGGCGGAGCTTATTACCCCTCGGTCCGCCGCACATATGACTGCGCCGGATCTTTCCCCGGTTCGCGTCCCCGCCTGGGGACTTCGACCGCGCGGGCGCGCCGCGGGCGCCCCGCGAGCGCGCCCCGGGCCGCCCGGCCACCGGCCGCCCGGCCACCGGCCGCCCGGCCACGGGTCGCCCGGCCACGGGCCGCCCCGCCGCGCGGCTCACCCCGGGTAGCGGGGGTGCATCAGCGTGGAGGGCGGCAGTTCTCCGACATCGGCGCGTTCGGCGAGCCGCGCCCCGGCGGTCAAGCGCCCGCCTGCCGGACCACACCGCCGGGGCGCGGCCCCTGGCACCGTGTCGGGCGCGCCCTCGGGCCGCCGGGCCAGCAGGAAGCCGCGGTCCTCGGCCTCGCGCTCGTACGGGCACGTCGCAAGGCCCGCGGCACGCAGCGTGGCGTCGACGGTCCAGAAGGCGTGCGGCTGCGCGTCGGGCGAGCCGGCCCGGACGGCGAGCCGGCCCTCGGCGGACAGCGCGCGGGCGGCCAGCCCGTAGAACTCCTGCGAGTACAGCTTGCTGGTGGCGGAGTCGGAGGGGGCGGGCAGCGCGGCGACGATCACGTCGTAGCGGTGCCTGTCGGACGCGGCGCGCTCGCGCAGCCAGCCGAAGGCGTCCGCGGTCACCACGCGGACGCGCGGGTCGTCCAGCGCCCCGTCGTTGAGGGCCAGCAGCCCGGGGTCGCGCCGGGCGAGCCGGACGAGCGCGGGGTCCGGCTCGACGACGGTGACCCGCTCGACGCCCGGCCAGTGCAGCACCTCGCGCGCGCTGAGTCCGTCGCCGCCGCCGAGGACCAGCACCCGCCCGTGCGGTCCGCTCTCCATGGCGGGCCCCACGAGCGCCTCGTGGCGCTCGTGGGCGCGCGGCCCGCGGACGGCCAGCCGGCCGTCCCGGAAGAGCCGCAGTTCGCCCGCGTCGGGCCAGGCGGCGCGGGTGGCGCCGCCGGTCAGGACGAGTTCCCGTTCGCCGGTGCGGACGGCGACCCGCACGTCACCGCCGTAGACGGCCTGCCGTGCGGCGCGTTCGAAGGGGGCGACGAACGCCGTTCCGCACAGCAGCAGCACCAGGACGCAGCCGTTGGCGCCCAGCAGCCGCCACCGCACCCGGGAGGGCAGCTCGTGGCGGAAGAGCCACTGGACGACCAGGCCGCCGGCCAGCACGTTGACGACGCCGGTGAGCAGCGCGCCGGTCAACTGGCCGAAGAGCGGCAGCAGCAGGAAGGGGAAGGTGAGCCCGCCGACGAGCGCCCCCACGTAGTCGGCGGCGAACAGGTCGGCGAGCGCGCCGCCCGCGTCCTGCTGGCGGATGCGCTGGATGAGCGTCATCAGCAGCGGCATCTCGGCGCCGATCAGCACTCCGATGGTGAAGGAGATGGCGACGAGCGCGATACGGGCCTCGCCCAGCCAGGAGAAGCAGGCGTACAGCGCCATCGCCGAGCCGCCGCCGACGAGTGCGAGCAGCGCCTCGACGTAGCCGAAGCCGGCGGCTGCGTGGCAGGGCAGCCGCTTGGCGAGCAGCGAGCCGACCCCCATCGCGAAGACCATGACGGACAGCACGACGGAGGCCTGGGTGACCGAGTCCCCGACGAGCGAGGAGGCCACGGCGACCAGTTCGAGCTCGTAGACGAGCCCGCAGGCCGCGCACACGAAGACCGAAGCGAGGACGAACCCGCGCCCGAGCCCGGCGGGGACGGGCAGCCGCGCACTGCTCGCGGTGGTCCGGACGCCGGGCGGGGAACGGTCGATCATGGGGGCACGTTACGTCACACGCCGAACACCATCCGTCACTCACATGGGTGCTTCCACGGCGTTCAACCCCGAACACCCCACCCTTCTCGGAGAGATCTCGCTGGTGGCCACGCGGGTCCGGGTGGCCACCAGGGACCCCTCCTGCGGGTAGGCGTGCCAGGTCCGCCAGCGGATCTGCCCCTCGTGGCGCTGGACGAGCAGCGCGGTGAACGCGCACGGGTCGCCGGGGAAGGTGCCCGCCAGCCCGTGCGGGTGTTCGGCCACCAGCGCGAGCAACTCCTGCGCGCGCCCCGCGAACGATCCCGGCGAGAGCCGTTCGACCCGCGCCGCGAACTCGTACTCCCACGCGCCGAAGCGTTTGGACACGCCCAGCGGCAGGGGAGCGGTGCTGCCGGGCAGGCAGGCGACGGTCTCGGAAAAGCTGCCGTACTCCTCGTCCAGCAGCACCTGGTGCGAGGCCCCGAGCAGCCTCAACTGCACGTGGGCCCCGCTCAGTTCGACATCCATGCGGGCGAGCGCGGGCAGCGGCTCGCGGCCCAGCGCCCAGGCGAGGTCGTGCGCGCGGGTGTCGGTGTAGGCGGTCTTCAGAGTGGTGAGCATGCGTCGGCTCCGCAAACACGCAGGGAGGGTGGGCCGGCCCACCCCTCGAGCACCCGAAACCACCGGGCAGGACAGCCCGGAAGCGTTCGGGGACGACAGTTCACGATTCACCGAATCACGGATTGCGCTGCGTCCTCAGCGGTTTTACCCAGGTTCTCCAGATTTCCATCCCATAGGTATGGAACAGGTCAGGTGTTCCCTTCTTGCCCCGGCCGACGGTCATCCGCCGCCCCCTCC
>NZ_JASKYT010000380.1:0-7717 GCF_041028275.1 Streptomyces sp. PU-14G | reverse complement strand
CTGCTCGCCACCGCGGTCCCAGCCCGAGGCGGGCGAGGTGAGCCAGTCGCGGACGTACTGCTTGTCGAAGGACGGCTGCGAGCGGCCCGGCTGCCAGGTGTCGGCGGGCCAGAAGCGGGACGAGTCGGGGGTGAGCACCTCGTCGGCGAGGGTGAGCACGGGCTCGGCGCCGTCGGCGCCCGTCTCGTCCCAGCCGAACTCGAACTTCGTGTCGGCCAGGATGATGCCGCGTTCACGGGCGATGTCGCGGGCGCGGTCGTAGGCGGCGAGGGTGTGCTGGCGCAGCGTCGTCGCGGTCTCGGGGCCGACCTGGCGGGCCATCTCCTCGTAGCTGACGTTCTCGTCGTGCTCCCCCACCTCGGCCTTGGTGGCGGGGGTGAAGAGGGAGCCGGGCAGCTCGGAGCCGTTCTCCAGGCCGGGCGGCAGGGCGAGGCCGCAGACGGTCTGGTCCTGTTCGTACTCGGCCAGCCCCGAACCCGCCAGGTAGCCGCGGGCCACGCACTCGACGGGGATCATGCGCAGGGAGCGGCAGACCATCGTGCGGCCCTCCCAGTCGGCGGGGGCTCCGGCGGGCACGTCCGTGCTGATCACGTGGTTGGGCAGGTCTTCGAGCTGCTCGAACCACCACAGGGACAGCCGGGTGAGGACGCGGCCCTTGTCGGGGATCTCGGTGGGCAGCACCCAGTCGAACGCGGAGATCCGGTCGCTGGCGACCATCACCAGATCGCCGTCCTCGTTCCGGTAGAGGTCACGCACCTTGCCCGTGTGCAGGTGCACCAGACCGGGGACCTGGGCGGCCTCGGGTTTTTCGACGAATCCCGTCACGTTCTTTCCTCCCTGGGGGCAGCCGACACGACACGGCGAGTGCCCCGATTCTCCCCTGCCACCCTGACGGGGTGCCTGTCGGGCCGACCCGGTGGGCGCTGCCGGTCGTCAGCGCCGCCGGTCAGGAGGGTCAGTCGCGTTTGCAGATGCGGTCCAGCAGGTTGCTGGTGGCGCGCTGGACGCGGGCGTCGACGTAGCCGGGCCGGTCCAGGGCGGGCGACCAGGCGAAGGTGCCGGAGGAGAAGACGAGGGCGCCGGAGGGGGCGCGGTAGAGGGAGGTCTCCTGGTGGCGGGGGGTTCCGGCGCGGTCGCGGTAGGGGGAGTGGGCGAGGAGGATGCGGTCGGTGTGCTCGGGCAGCACGGTGCGCGGGAAGTAGCGGTCGGCCTCCCCCGCGACCAGGCCGGGCAGCTCGTCGCCCTCCGCCGCCTCGGTGGCCTCCCACAGCCAGTGCCCGGCGTTGCGGACGATCAGTGGATAGGGCTCGGCGACCTGGCCCGCGTACTGGATGCCCAGCAGCGCCTGCTCGGGGTCGCCCTGCTCGCGCCAGAGGGCGGGGCGCCCGGGGCCGCGCCGTTTGCGGCAGGTCAGCAGGCGGTCGGGGGCCCCGGAGGGCAGCGCGTCCAGTTCGACCTGCCAGTACATGGTGTTGGCCGAGAGGAAGACCAGCGCGGTGCCGCTGTCGCGTGCCCGTTCGGCGGCGCGGCGCATCGGCACCGTCCAGTACTCGTCGTGTCCGGGGAAGACCAGGCCCCGGTAGCGCGTGGGGTCGATGCGCCCCGCGTGCAGGTCGCGGGTGTCGGCGTACGCCAGGTCGTAGCCGTACCGCTCGGCCCAGCGGATGAAGTCGTAGGCGTGGCCGACGTGCAGCGGCAGACCCGATCCGGCGTACGGGCGGTCGAACGAGACCGTCATCGCCGCCTCGCTCTCCCCCAGCAGCCGTCCGTCGTCGTCCCAGGCGTGGTACAGGCTGGCGCCGGTGCGGCCGTCCTCGGGGAAGAGGTTGTACGCCTGCCACGTCACGTCCGGCACCAGGAGCAGCAGGTCGCCCGGGTCGCGGTCGCGGACGGTGAAGGGGACGTGGGAGCGGTGCCCGTCGGCGGTGGTCAGGACGGCGACGTAGGCGCCGGTGGACCAGTAGTCGGGGATCTGCAGCCGCCAGGAGAGCCACCAGTGGTGGCAGGAGACGGTGCGGTCGGCGGCCATCGGAGCGGGCTGCATGATGCCGGAAAGCCGCGGACTCGTGGTGATCTTGGTGGCGCCCGCGCCGCCGTAGTGGCCGATGCGGTAGACGTCGACGCTGAAGTCCTGCGGCGGGTTGACGGTGATGCGGAAGTCG
This sequence comes from Streptomyces sp. PU-14G, assembly GCF_041028275.1. Taxonomy (NCBI): domain Bacteria; kingdom Bacillati; phylum Actinomycetota; class Actinomycetes; order Kitasatosporales; family Streptomycetaceae; genus Streptomyces; species Streptomyces sp. PU-14G. The sequence continues at coordinate 5,555 of NZ_JASKYT010000380.1, read as the reverse complement.
AGGGATTCCCCCGGCGGCGTGCCGCCCGCCACGGAGGCGAACCCCTTGATCTGGCAGCGCACGTCGTCGGCGGTGGGCGGGGCGCTGCTGGACAGGCCGCGCGTACGGGGCTTGGGGACGGTCTGCCCGCCGCCCGCCAGCTCGCGGACGAGTTCGGGCGTGCGGGAGGTCTGGCCGGGTGCCTGGTCGACGCAGTCGATGTACCAGGGGACGAGGCGGCCGTTCTCGAAGTAGTTCTCACTCACCCGCAGCCAGGGCAGCGGCCCCTGGCCGAAGGGGTCGGTCACCGCGTGGGCGAGCGCTCCGGACTCCCATCGCCTCAGCTGCTGCGGCCCGGCCGCGCCTGCGGGGTGCTCGATCGGTGCGGTCCGCTCGACCTGCTCGATCCGCTCGGTCCCCATGTGCTGCTCCCTCCCCGTCGCCTCGCTCCGCCTCCGCTGTGCCGCTGTGCCGCGTGGGTGACGGCGAACAGCACATCACATTACGCAAGGGTGTGGTCACCCTTCGTCGCTAAATGGCTGGAGATGATCTTCAGACGAGTCGCACGGGCTTCTCAGGACGCACCCCGACCCTCGCCAGCCAGTCCCGCAGCCCCTCCGCCTCCCCGTCCTCGACGAGCGCCAGCACCAGCCCGGCGAGCTCACCCGCGCGCTCACCGTCCACGAACAGCGCCGGCCCGTCGAGCCAGTCCAGCCCCGGGGTGGCCCCCGCCGTGTCGACCGCGGCGCAGCAGACGGCCGCCGTGACGTGGTCGGCCAGCAACTCCCTTCCGCTGCGCGGCGGCTGGAGGGGCAGGCCCATGGGCGCCGGCGGCACCGGGGGCGCGGGAAGCGTGTCCCCGGCGCCCTCCGACAGCTCCGCGCCGGGGCTCGCACCGACGCTCCCCGGAGCGCGGGCGGCCTCCGCACGCGCCACCTGAGCGGTCAGACGCGCGGCCAGCACATCGGTCCCCCCGGGCGCCGTGAAGCGGTCCAGCACCCGCGCGAGCGTCGGCACCGCCAGCTGGGACTCCTCTTCGACCCCGCACTCCGGCCCACCGGGGCCCCTCGGGGCCACCGCCGCCGGGCTGACGGCCACCGGACGCTGGCCGGGCGAGGTCCCGGCGGGCTGGGCGACGGGGGCGTACGAGGGGGGCGCGCCGTCCGCCTGCCCGTCCTCGCCGGGTGCCGTGGGGCCGAGAGCGTCGAAGAGGCGGGACGCCTCCGCGCGCCAGATGCGGTCGACGACCTCCTCCGGGTAGGCCGACCACTCGACCGGCGTCCACTCCGGCACGTACGGGCCCTCGTGCGCGGCACCGGCCGCGCCCGCGCCGTCACCGGCCCCCGGGCCGGTACCGGCGCCGCTCGCCGGGCGCGTACCCGTGCCGGTCCCCGGAGCCGTACCCGTGCCGCTCCCCGGACCCGTACCGGCGCCGCTCCCCGGGGTGTCGGCGGTGGGGGCCGAGGAAGAGGCGGGCCGCGAGGAGGGAGACGGCGCCGTCCACGCGGCCCGGCTCCGCCAGCAGATCGCACGCAGGGCGCTCCCCCAGCCGGGAAGTGAAACCCTCGGCGAGCCGGTCGCGGCGGGAGAGCTCCGTCAGCGCGGAGACCACCCCCGCGTCCAGCCGGGTGGGCCACAGGCCCAGCCGCCAGGCCGGCAGCGCGACCCGGGTGAGCAGCCGGTCCCACCCGGCGTACGCGAGACCGACCTGCTCCTGGGCCGCCACCCGCAGCCCGTAGTCGACCGCGTGGGCCCGCTCGGCGGCAGCGGCGGCGACCCCGCGCTCCATCTCGGCGGCGTGCGGGCCCACCGAGCGCAGCAGCCGGCGCGCGAGCCGGCCCACCAGGCGGTGCACCATCCGGCGCAGCACCGCGGGCACCGGCCCCCGAGCGGCGGAACCCGGCGGGCCCGGGCCTCCCTCGCCCGCCAATCCGTGGCCCCACTCGGCCGCCTGGCCCGGCAGCGGGGCGCGTTCGCTTCCCGCGACCGCGGCGTCCAGACCGCGGACGAAGCGGCGGGCGGCTGCTATGTCCGGATGCGCGGAAGGGCCCGTGCCGGCGACGACCGGGGCCAGCAGGGCCCGCAGTTCGGCCACTCTCATCCACCACAGGAAGGGGGAGCCGATGACCAGGACGGGCGCGGTGGCGGCGCCGCGCCCCGAGCCGCCGTCCGCCCCGGAGCCGCTGCCGGCCGCGCCGGAGCCGCTCCTGGCAGCACCCGAGCCGCTCCTGGCGGCGCCGCCGGACGACCGGGCGGCATCCGCGCCGTGGGACGCGACGCCGTGTGCGCTCTCGTGCGTACCTCCGTGTGCGCCCCGCGCGCCGTCGCCTCTACCGTCCGGGGCGCCGTCGCCTCCACCGCCTGGTGTGCCGTCGCCCTCGGCGCCGTGCGTGCCGGGGGGTGGGCCGCCGTGGGTACGGTCCTCCAGCCAGCTGTCGCAGTCCGGGGTCAGCGCGATCGCGGAGGGCGCCGGGACCTCGAGCCGTTCGGCGAGGTCCCGGACCAGGGCGTGCAGGCCGGGCGCCGCGCGCTCGTCGAGCGGCACCGTGGGGGAGACGGCCGGGCGGCCCCGCGCGATCACCAGCCCTGCGACCGCGGCGCAGGCCAGCGCCAGCACGGCCAGGGCCGTCACCGCCCAGCGCGCGGCGTCCCAGCCGGGCCCCGGGCCGAGACCGAACTGGCCTGTGGAACGCCCCACCCACAAGATCACCGCGGCGGCGGCGGGGAGCAGGGCGAAGGCGAGCGCCGTGCTGCGCACCCGGAGCACGGCGAGGGCATGGTCGCGCGCCGAGCGCGCGACGGCGCGCCGGCTGGGACCGCCGGCGAAGCTCGCGCCACCGGAAGAGCTCACGTCTCACCCCCGCTCCGTTCGGGACCGCTGGGGTCCACCGGCCGGAATCTCCGGCTTCCACCCACTGTGTCACCGCGTTCTGACACCGCAATATGCGCTGAGCCAGTCGACGGACCTCGCCCGCTGCGACCGCGAGGTGCCAGGTGACGGCCTCACGGCAGTTGTGCGGCACCCTAGTTGGGGCCCTGGCGGGCGTCAGCCGTACAAGGGCTTCGTCACTCGATGGAATGGCTTTGGGTAGAGCTCTTGCCCCGGAGGCCCCAGGGGTATATGCGGGCCCGTCAGTCCCCTGCGGCAGCGCGCTCGGCGGCGCTCTCGGCGATGTCCGAGCGGTGGTGCGAGCCCTCCAGCCGGACGCGCCCGACTGCCGTGTAGGCCCGCTCGCGCGCCTCGGTCAGATCCGCGCCCGTCGCGGTCACCGACAGGACGCGCCCGCCCGCGCTGCGCACGGTGCCGTCGGCGTCCGCTTTCGTGCCCGCGTGCAGCACGTGCGCCCCCGGCCCGTCGAGCCGCGCGACCTCGGCCAGGCCCTCGATGACATCACCCGTACGGGGTGCCGCCGGGTACCCCTGCGCCGCGACCACCACCGTGACGGCGGCGCCCTCGCTCCAGCGCAGCGCGGGGAAGTCGGCGAGGGAGCCGGTGGCCGCCGCGTACAGCAGCCCGCCCAGCGGCGTACGGAGCCGCGCGAGGACCGCCTGCGTCTCCGGGTCGCCGAACCGGGCGTTGAACTCGATGACGCGCAGCCCGCGCGAGGTCAGGGCCAGACCGGCGTACAGCAGCCCGGAGAAGGGGGTGCCGCGCCGGTGCAGTTCGCGGACGGTGGGCTCCAGGACCGCCGTCATGATCTCGTCGACGAGCTTCGGCTCGGCCCACGGCAGCGGCGAATAGGCGCCCATGCCGCCGGTGTTGGGCCCCTCGTCGCCGTCGTGGGCGCGCTTGAAGTCCTGTGCGGGCTGGAGGGGGACGACGGTCTCGCCGTCGGTCACCGCGAAGAGGGAGACCTCCGGGCCGTCCAGGAACTCCTCGATGACGACGGCGCCGCCGCAGGCCTGCGCGTGGGCGCGCGCCTGTGCGAGGTCCTCGGTCACCACGACGCCCTTGCCGGCGGCCAGGCCGTCGTCCTTGACGACGTACGGCGGGCCGAACGCGGCCAGTGCGGAGTCCGCCTCCTCGGGCGTCGTGCACACGTAGCTGCGGGCCGTGGGCACGCCCGCGTTCGCCATGACCTCCTTGGCGAACGCCTTGGAACCCTCCAGCACGGCCGCCTGTGCCGACGGGCCGAAGACGGGGATGCCGTGCGCGCTGACCGCGTCGGCAACCCCGGCCACCAGCGGCGCCTCGGGACCGACGACGACCAGGTCGGCGGCGACCTGCTCGGAGGCGGCCAGCGCGGCGACGGCCTCGCCGTCCAGCACGTCCACCGCGTGCTGCGTGGCCACTTCGCCGATCCCGGCGTTACCCGGCGCGCAGTGCACGGCGCTGACCTCGGGGTCGAGGGAGAGCGAGCGACAGATTGCGTGTTCGCGGGCACCGCCGCCAATGACCAGAATCCTCACGCCGCCACCCTAACGGCAGCGCCGACGACGCCCGCGCGGCCCGTGAGGGCAGTCCGTACGGGTGACGGGGCGGTGTCTTATACCCGACCGTGCGCCACTTCTGGGGGGATTTCGGCGCGGATCGTCGGCGTGGCCCCACTTCTGGCGGTAGGAAGAGCGCACCGGGCCTCAGGGACATGGGGCACCGGAAACGCCGACAAGGCAGCCGAGGGAGTGCGCGTGAAGCGGGTGAAGCAGCCGGATCTGCTGGGGCGGGGGTTCCCGTCCGGGGACTGGGACGAGCCCGCCGAACGCCTGGAGGAGCTCTACCGGTGGGTGGAGCAGGAGGCGATGCGCGTCGTCGACTGGTACCTCGCAGACCGGACACGCAAGCGCAGGTGGGCGCGCGCGCTGCGGGGCGGCGTGGTGGCCGGCACGGGGATCGGGGCGCTGCTTCCGCTCGCCGACCTCGCGGGGCTCCCTTTACCGCTCGGGAGCGCCGGATACCTGGGCTATGTGGCGCTGCTGTTCGCGGCGGGGTGCGCCCTCGCCGACCGGTGGCTGGGCATGACCTCGGGGTGGATGCGGGACGTGGCCGCCGCGCTGGCCGTGCACCGCAGGCTGGAGACGCTGCGCTACGAGTGGGCGGCGGAGAACGTGCGGGAGGTCCTCGGCCCCGCCGAGGGGACGGCAGGCGAGGCCGCCGAGCGCTCCTTGGCCGTCCTCCGCCGCTTCTCCGAGGACGTCAACGAGACCCTGCGCGCCGAGACGACCGACTGGATGGTCGCCTTCCGCACCGCGGGGTCGCCCCTGGCCATGAACGCCTCCGCGGGCTCTCCGGGCCCGTGGCGCACCCCGCCGCGCCGCCTCCCCCCGGCGGGACCGGGGGGCGGCGGCTGGGCCACCATGCCGCGCCAGCGGCCACCGGCCGGGTGACCACGCAGGGCAGCCACGCGGATCAGCCACGAAGGGCGGCCACGCGGATCAGCCCCGCGGATCAGCCACGAAGGGCAGCCCCGCAGATCAGCCGAAGACGATCATGGACCCCTGGGCGAGGCTGCGGGTCGCGGCGGCGTGCAGGCCGAGCCAGACGTGGCGCTCCCGCCCGAACGGGGTGCCGTCCTCGTAGCCGATGGCGGCGGAGGCGGCCGGCTCGTCCAGTTCCGTGGGGCGCAGCGGGGCCGCGG
>NZ_JASKYT010000038.1:0-33393 GCF_041028275.1 Streptomyces sp. PU-14G | reverse complement strand
TTCCCCCACCTCCCTGCCGCTCCGTCCCTCCGCCTCTCTGTCCCTCTGTCCCTCCGTCCCTCCCTTCCGCCCGTCCCTCCCGTCGTCCCGCCGTCGCCCGCTGCGGATGCCGAGCGTCCATGGAGCGCCGATGGTGGGCGTATGACGGAATACATCGTGTTCGCCGATTTCACCGAGCGCGGCAGCCAGGCGGCGCTGCGTGCGCTCGACAGGCTGGAGGCGGCGCACCGCGCAGGAACGGTCACGTTGCGCGAGGCACGCGTGATCGGCCGGGACGCGGAAGGCAGCGCGCAGATCCTCGGCGAGGTGGGCAACACCGGCAATGCCACAGGGTTCGCCGTCGGTGGTCTGATCGGTGCCCTTGTAGGCCTGATGGGTGGTCCGGCGGGGGCGCTGGTGGGGTTCGGCGCGGGCGGCCTCATCGGAGGTGGGCACGACGCGCGCCGAGTGATCGAGACGAACGAGGGTCTGGAGGAGTTGACGGCGGAGATCCCTCCGGGCAGCACCGTGGTGGTGGCGGACGTCGACGAGAAGTCCACCGATCCGGCCGACGCGGCTCTGGGGCCGGGAGTGAGCCGCTACCTGGCCTCGCGGGTACGCCGAGACCTGGAGAACACACTGTCGAGTCCGCAGGTGCCGCGAAACGCTTCGGACGCCCCCACGGGACCGGTCACCGGACACGAGGTCGGCCCCTCCGGGGAGGGCGAACCCGCACGGGAGAGCGGACGGGAGGAGCATTGGTGGCGGCGGTAGCACGGAAGGAGCAGAGCATGGGCCTGGCGTGGGGCGTACTGATTGTTTCCGGGTGTCTGGAGACCCTGTGGGCGACGGCCCTCGAAGCGTCGAAGAACTTCAGCCGGCTGTGGCCCTCGCTCCTCTTCCTCGTCGCTCTCGCAGCCAGCATGGCGGGGCTGTCCTACGCCGTGTCGCAGATTCCGCTCGGCACGGCGTACGCGGTGTGGGTGGGGATCGGCGCGGTCGGTACCGCGCTCTACGGGATGGCGGTGCTGGGTGATGCGGCGACGGTCGCGCGGCTGCTGTGTCTGCTGCTCATCGTCGGCGGGGTGGTGGGGCTGAAGCTTCTCCACTGAGGTCGCCACGATCCGGCCGAGGCACTCCGACCGCACCTGACGGACTACGGTCGAGCGGCGGCGGGCGGCCGGTGGCCGGTGGCCGGTGGCCGCTGCTGACGGCGGGCTGCGGGTGGCGGGGTGCGGGCGGCCGGTGGCCGGTGGCCGATCGCCGCTGCTGACGGCGGGCTGCGGGCGGCCGGCGGTGGGCTGCGGGTCCCTGCCCGCCGACAGACATGTGCCGGAAGGCACCGGCTGCCATGTGCCCGCACGCGTCGGCGGACACCCTCCGACGGCTGCGCCCGACGGGTGTCGGCCCCCCCCCACTCGCCGCGCGGTTCCGCGCGTCCTCCGCTCGGGACCGGCGCGCGGATCGCGCGGAAAACTTTCGGCGGCGCGGTCGGCCTTCTCTGCCAGAGGTCACACCACTTTTGCGGGTTCTTTACATGTCCCTGCCAGGTCATTAGGTTGACGCCCGCGCACCACCGTCCCCCTTCCCAGCCAGGGGGCCGGCCGACCGCAGACGGCTGCTGTCACGCCTTGTCCGCCCGCCGTCCCCGCCCCGAAAGGCAGGCCCATGACCCCCACACGTCGCACTCTCACCGCGCTCCTCGGCACCGCCGCAGCCGCCGCGTTGACGCTCACCGGAGCGGGGAGCGCACACGCGGCCCCGGGCACGTCCCCCACGGAGGTCTTCCGCAGCTCCGCGCCGCCCGCCGCGGCGACTTCTCAGTCCCTCGCCAAGCTCACGCACGCGCAGGCGACCGCCAAGTTCCGTGGCGCGGGGATCACCTGGACCTCCAGTGGCGGCTGTTCGGACCGCAACACCCCGACCTGCACCTCGTTCGAGGGGCTGCGTTCGGAGACGGCGGACGGCGCGATCACGCTGAAGAGCGCGTCCGGTTGCGCCATCCGTCTCACCGGCGGCACGGAGACGGGCCACGCCTCCGGCACGTACAGCCACTGGAACGGCTACAAGCTCGACATGTCGCTCTCCAGCTGCCTCGACAACTACATCACCGGCACCTTCACCTCCATCGGCGGTTCGAAGTGGAAGTCGGGTTCGGGGAACGTCTACTACCGCGAGGGCAACCACTGGGACGTCACCTACTACAACTGCGGAGGCTGCTAGAGCTGCCGGGAGACGGCGGGCAAGCCCTCCGCCGAGGCGCGCACGGTGCCGGTGGACGGTGAAAGAGCCGCCGCGTGGCCTGCGCCACACCCGGCCCGGCAACGGCGCTCGTGCACGCCCAGCGGTGCTCGTACGCACCCAGGGGCGCTCGTGCGCACCCAGGGGCGCTTTCCGCCTACGGTGCTCTCACGGCTGCGCCCGGTAGAGGGCTATCCCGAAGGAGGCGGTCACCCGGGCCGGCTCGGACAGCGCACTGACACGCGCCCGCAACTCGTCCGGCTCGACGTGGCGTGCCGTGGGGCCCATGGAGACGAGGTTCTCCACGTCCTGCCCCGACAGTTCGACGGTGTACTCCAGGGCCTCCGTGCGCTCCCTCGCGAAACGCGCGGAGAAGGTGCGCTCCAGACGCTCTTCCTTTTCGGGATCGACCTCCAGCAGGCCCAGCCGCTCCCGTAGTTCGCTCAGGTGCCGTCGGGTCGGCGTCACGACGAGCAGGGCTCCCCCGGGGCGCAGCACCCGATGGAACTCCGCGCTGTTGCGCGGGGCGAACACGTTGAGGACGGCGTCCACCCGGCCGTCCCTGACGGGGAACGGCCGCCAGACGTCCCAGCTCGCCGCTCCCGCCCTGGGGTGGGCCCGCGCGGCCCGGCGCAGCGCGTACTGCGACGTGTCCAACGCCAGCCCCACGGCGCCCGGCAGCGCCTCCAGCACCGCCGCGAGGTAGTGCCCGGTGCCGGCCCCGGCGTCGAGCAGCGTGCTCTTCTCCGGCAGGTCCAGCGAGGCGGCGGCCCGAGCGAGAGCGTCCGTGAGCGGTCCGTAGTGCCCGGCGGCCAGGAACTCCGTACGGGCCCGCACCATGGCCGCGCTGTCGGCGTTGACCGTACGCTTCGCGCCGGACAGCAGGCTGACGTATCCCTGGCGTGCCACGTCGAAGGTGTGCCGCCCAGCGCAGCGCAGCGACCGCTCCGTCACGTCGAGCGGCTCCTGGCAGACGGGGCATCGGACAACGCTCCCCGCCAGCACCTCCCACGGACCACGCCAGGCACTGACGTCACGGCGGGCGGGTTCACGGCCGGCGATCGGCGGTTCGGACATCGGGGCTCTCTCGGACAGCGGAACGGCCTCCCAGGCTACCGTCGCGGACGGCTCGGGATCCTTCCGGAGAACCGGCCCGCCGCCTCGCCCCGCGGCCTGCCTGGCGGCAGGGTGCGCCCGTAGGCGACGAGCAGCAGGTCCTGTGCCGCCCCGCAGATCGGCTGCCGGAAGAGGCGCCGTAGGACCACTCCAGAGCGTCCGCGCGCGACGAGACGCCCGTGAGGTCGGCGAGGCCGTGCTGCCGTACGCCCGGGCCGCGTTGGAGACCGCCGAGAACGCCCGGCATGCCGCGGACGCCTTCACCGGGCTGCTGTGCGGTCACGTCACCGTCGGACTCGCCTCCGGCGCCGCGGTCGCCCGCGGGCGGTTCGACATCGCCCGAAGGCCGCCGAGGTGGGCACCGAGCGCGTCGGCTTCGGCGGTCCCTGCTTCGGCGGCCCCTGTGCTTCGGCGGTTCCGGAGCGCGAGGCACCTGGGGCTTCGCGGGACGCCGAGCGGGCGGCTCTGCGCCTCGCAGGGCCTACCCGTGGTGGTGCTTTCGTGACGGAATGGACACACACGCAGCGGGCCGGAGTGCGGTGACGCACCCGGCGCGCGGTGGGAAGACGGGGCGTCGCCCCGCGTGCGTCAGCCGTAGATCTGGTGAAAGTACGGAAGCCTCACTCCAATGCCGCAGCGGCCGGCCCCGCAGGGATGAAACGCGAGCTGACAACCGCATGCTCATAAGTCTGAGTACTGCGAACAGGGGTTTCCGCTGGCTGGAGTAGTCGTTGACGAGTTGTGACCGAAACGGTCGTATCCGCCCATCCCAGCCGGTCGACGCGGGCGGCAACTGGTCGCCACGTACGACACGGGACCGCCTGCCGGGGGCCACTTCCTGGCAGCGCGTGCGCGGAACGGACCGTTTCCCGGCACCGTCGTCTGAACCTGCCCTCAGAGAAGAGAGTTCAGTCTTGACCGAGACGTCGCACACGTACGCGCCCTACGCGCCCCGTGAACCGGACGCCGGCCTGCCCGGGCCGCGCAAGCCACCCTTCGTGGACGTGAACGCGGCGTACGGGGAGGGGACTTCCGCGTTCATGCACGACGCCTCCCCCCGTGTCGACACGGCGACGGGCCTCACCGACACCGGAACCCTCGGCCTGACCCGCTTCTCCTCGCCGCACCCCGAGCGCGACGAGTACCGGGAGCAGGCCGAGCACCCCGACCTGGAAGCCGAACTCGCCCGGTTCCTCGACACGGTCGAACAGCAGGCACTCGCCGACACGGAGGCCGCCCTCACCCGGGCAAGACACCGCAAGGACGGCCCCCTCGAGCGGGTGAAGCACCAGCACAGGTCCGACCTGACCTGGCGGCGCGTGCTGAGCGCCTTCTCCATCACCCTTACGGCGATGATCGTGCTCCTGGTCAGCTTCCTGGGTGCCAAGGCGTCCTACCCGTCCCTCTACGACCTCGCCCAGGAGTCCGCACCCCCCGGTGTCGCACAGGCCTGGCCGTTGCTGATCTACGCCCCCTGGGTCGCCGCCACACTGTCGATCCTGCGCACCCGCGCCTACCGCCGCCGCACCGTGCACTCGTGGCTCGTCGTGCTGTTCTTCGCCGCCGTCGCCTCACTGCTGTGCGTCGCCGACGCGCCTGCCACTCCGGCGGGCATCGCGGTGGCAGGCCTCCCCCCGATCACCGCCCTGCTCTGCTTCCACCAGCTCGTACGGCAGCTCGACCTGCCGCCCGTGCCGGCCGCGCCCTCCCGCCACGCCCGGCCGCCCAAGGGCACCAACCGCCACCGCTCGGCGGGCTGACCGGCCCAGCGAACGCCCTGCGCGTACCGGCTGCCCGCGACATCGAGCACCACCTCCGCCGACGGCGGGACGGACTGCCGTCCCGCCGTCTCTGCGTGCGCGGACGCCCTCTCCGCGCGTGCGTCCCTCGTGACCACCGGACACGCCGAACGGCCAGAGGCACTGCAACGAGCGGCCAGCTCCCCACCCCGCACAGTCCGCTCCTTCGCCCGCTGCCCCTGCGCCCCCGCCCGAGCACGACTGCACTGAGCGCGAAAACGCCAGAGCACACCGCACCCCACGCACGTCAAAGCCCCCACCGGGTCTCCCGAAGAACTGGACCGCAGTTCCCGTCGTGCCATCCTCTGCGACCGGTACCAGGCCGGTGACAGGGACGCCGTACTCGTAGCGCTGGGTCCACGCGCCGTCGTTCGAGGCTGGGTCAACTGCTACGGAGCCTTTTACAAGTCGGCTCTGTTTCCCTCCTGGAGCGCACCCATGCCTACCTGATGCGGTGGATGGACGTGTTCGTCACCCGGCGGCTTGCGGTGACGGTTCGTCGTAGATCCCGACGCGTAGGACGTGCTCGATGACGCCGTCGAGCTTGTCGCGTGCCGCGGTCAGCTCGGTGATGCGCTGCTGGATGGCGCCGCGCTCGTGCCGGATCTTGTCGTACATGCTGCCGGTGACCATTCCCGTGGACACGCACGGCAGCAGGTCGACGATCGTGTGGCTGGGCAGGCCTGCGGCGTAGAGCTGCTGGATCAGCTGAACCCGCTCGACTGCGCCCTCGCCGTAGGTTCGCTGCCCGCCCGCGGTGCGGTCCGAGTCCAGCAGCCCCTGCTGCTCGTAGTAACGCAGCGAGCGCACGCTGACGCCGGCTCGATCCGCCAGTTCCCCGATCCTCATCGTGTCTCCCGTCACATTCGCCTTGGCGGATTTGTCTCTGACATCAGTGTCAGGTTCTAGCGTAGGTGACGGCTCCAAGAACGGAGACCACCACGCACCCGGCCCCGTTCTCGCACCCTGGTGCACGAGCAGACGGGACCGGACAGAACGAATCGGCTGAAGAGGCACACATCATGAGCGACAGCATCGACCTGACCGGCAAGAGCGAGCGGTACAAGAAGGGCATCGCCTACTACGAGTCGATCCATGGCGCGGCAGGCGCGCAGTCCTTCGACGCTTTGGAGGGCATCGCCCCTGGGTTCGCGGACCTGCTCATTGAGTTCACGCTCGGCGACGTCCACTCCCGCCCCGGCCTGGACATCAAGACGCGCGAGCTGCTCACCGTGGCCGCGCTGACCGCCATGGGCACCGCGAACCTCCAGCTCAAGACACACGTTGACAGCGCGATGAACGTCGGCTGGACCAAGGAAGAGATCATCGAGACCATCACCCAGATGGCCGTCTATGCCGGGTTCCCCGCCGCTCTCAACGGGTTCTTCGCTGCGGCTGAGGTCTTCGCCGCCCGCGAAGCCGCCGGCCAGGAGGCCTGAATTGGAACTCGCAGGACAGACCGCTCCTGGTCACGGGCGCGAACCGCGGCATCGGCCGCCGGTTCGTTGCCGAGCTCCTCGCTCGTGACGTGCGCAAGGTCTACGTCGGCATCCGCAACCCGGATGCCGACGACCAAGAGATGCGTGGGATCCACGCGTCGAGCTCGTGCGCCTGGACATCACCGCCACCGACGCGGTCGAGGCGGCAGCGCACCGGGCCGAAGGCGTGTCGGTGATGATCAACAACGTCGGGTTCTCTCCCCCAGCCCCTCCTAAAGGCTGACGTCGACACCGTCGGGCGCGAGATCGAGACACGCGTGTTCGGGACCCTTTCCATGGCCCGAGCGTTAGCGGTATTGCCCTGTGAGATGCGCGCATCGTGAAGTTGCTGGTCACGGATCTGGTGTGGGAGGCGCTCGCCTTACTTGCGCCGGTCGTGGGCGGATGGCTTCGGTGAAGATCGTCGGTCACCTGGCTACTTCGCGGTTCGTGAGGACCAGCAGGGCCCTGACCAGGGCGGTCGCCCATGACGGGACGGTGCGTACCCTGCCGAGGACGCGCCAGTTCTTCAGGTGGGCGAAGCCGTGCTCGACCGGTGCCCGAACGGCGGCGAGGGCCTTGTCGGGCAGCTCCTGACCGCGCGTCAGGGACGGTTCTTGGGCGGCCTTGTAGCCGTTGGTCACAGCGGGGTCGGCGTCGGGCCGCTGTCGTCGAGGCCGACGAAGCCCAGGTCGGCGACGGCGCCGAGACCGGCTGCCCGCAGCTTGGCGGTGAGGTGGTCGTACCGGCAGGCGGTGATCTCGGAGGTGCGTCCGGGCCGGGCCGCCGAGACCCACAGCAGCCGGCCCCGGTCGTCGGTGAGCGCGATCACGAGCAGGCCGTGGCACTTGGTCTTGCCGGAGTAGTTCTTCCGGTTCGCCTTGCCCGTCCTGCGCCGGGTGCGGATGAGCGTGCCGCCCAGGGGGACGATGCCGCCGCCCTTTCGGGCGATCTTCTTGAGGGCGCGGTCGAGGCGAGAGGCGCGGGCGGCCAGCAGGCCGACAACTTCGCGCACTCACCTGGTCACAGTGGTGCGGTGGATGCCTTTGCCGCCGGCGAGGTCGCCGGGCCGCTGGTCACAGCGCAGCACCGCCGGCACGATTCCGGCGATCTTCCCCGAGGGCAGGGACCGCCACGGTGAACGGATCTTCTTGCAGTGACCGCAGCTCACCTCGGCGAGGTAGTTCAGGGTGGCGCTCAACAGCGGCAGGCGGGCGGTGTAGACAAGGCCGTCAGGGCCCTCGCCGCCGGTGCGGATCGCATCTCCCCGCAAGCCTCAACCACCTTACGAGGCTGACGAGTTGGCCAGACTGCGGGACTGGGCCGGGCATCTGCCGGGCCAGGCCGGGTGGGACGGTCTGGCTCTGATGGCGCTCGGCGCGGGCTGCGGCCTGGCCGCCGGGTGAGGTCGTCAAGGTCCGGGGCTTGCACGTTGATGCCGCCTGCGGGGTCCCCGTGCTGAACAAGGCCCTGCTGAGGCGTGTGGTGGACTGCCGCTGCGAGTGGACGCCGATCCTCACGGATCTGGCCGGCACAGCCGGGGTCGGCTACATGTTCCGGCCGGGGCCAGTCCGCTCCGCAGGACTGCCGCCACCTCGGCACCCCACAGACCGCTGAACTCCCGGAACCGAAGAGAACCACCCGCAGCCCCGGCTCCCCGGGGCACCTCGTCGTACACGCGACACCACGCACCCCGGGCCCACCCCATCCGCTGCTGCGACGGAAGCCATCTGACACCCCGAACGCAGTCGAACAGGCCCCCGGAAACGACAAAGATCCCGACCGATCATGAAGATCATCGGGATCTCGTCAACCACCCCTGAGCCAACTCAAGAACGGTCGTGTCTGTGGACCTGAGGGGATTTGAACCCCTGACCCTCTCGTTGCGAACGAGATGCGCTACCGGACTGCGCCACAGGCCCTTGCGACGGATGAAACTTTAGCATCCTCGTCGGGCCGGGAGGAAATCCGCTCCCGCGCTGGTCACGAGGGCGGCCACGAGCGGAGCCAGGGCACGGCCGCAGGGAGGGTCACTCGTTGGCGGCGCGGGGGCGGTCCTCGTCCTCGTACTGGTCGAAGAGCGGGGTGCGGTCGCGGTCGTGATGCCGACGGGGGCGGGTGGAGTCGGCGCCGTGCGGGTCCCCGTCCACAGGCCGTGGATCGGCGGCCGAGGCGGTGCTGGAGCGGGCGGAGCTCCAGGCGTCCGGTGCCTCCAGGTCGACTCCACGTGTGGCACGGGGGGCGACGGGGGCGCTCACGTAAGTGGGCAGCGGTACGGGGACGGGGTCCCAGCCTTCGCCGTCCGAGGAGTCACGGTCCCGGGCGCGCTGCTGGTCGACCCATTCGGCGTGATCGGTCTGCTCCACCAGGGCGCGCCGTTCGGCAGCCCCCTGCTCCTCCTTGACGCGCGCCGCCTCCTCACGCGCACGGGTTGCCTCCTCGCGGGCGCGCGCCGCCTCCTCACGGGCGCGGCCGGCCGCGTCCTGCCGTGCGTCGCCCCTTCCGCCGGAGGCGGTTGTGCCGCCCTGGCGGCGTGCGTCCCGGGAAACGTCGGCCGCCTGGCCCGGTGAGCCGTCCGCGGGGTGCCTGCCGTCCGGCCCGTGCTCCTGGTGCCGGTCGCGGGCCTCGTCGGGGCTTGCGCCGGTCCGGGGGTGTGCGGCTGCGGGGTGGTGCGCGTCCCGTCCCGCGGGGTGGTCGACATGGGCCGGGAGGCCGGGCTCGGTGTCGGCCTCCCAGGCTTCGGCTCGGCGATGCCCCTCCGGAGCGAAGTCCCCGTCGCGACGGCGCCGCGCGTGCAACGTGCGGGCGGCCTCTTCGGCCTGGCGCCGGTCCATGGCGACGGCGAACCTGCGCCGCTCCTGAATGCGGAGATAGCCGATGTAGACGCTCAGCAGGAGGGCCGGAACGGCGGGAACCCACAGGAGGGCGAGACCGTGCACGGCGGCGAAGACGCTGCCGACGGTGAAGGCCAGGAAAAGCAGCATCGTCGTACGGCGGCGCCGTGCGAGCAGCTTCGCGCGCTTGGCCTGTTTGGCCCGGCGGCCCGCCAGAGCGGCGGCCCGCGCCTGTGCGGACTGCTCGCGGGTCATCTGGCCGTGGTCGCCGTCGGCGCCCTGCTGCTCGCTCTGGCGGACGGAGCCGTCGCTTGCGGGGGTGTCCCCGGTGCCGTGGTGCGTGAGGCCGCCGTGTGCCGGATCCCCGCTGTCCTGGCCGGAGGAGGCGGGCGGGAAGGACGACCCGGGGTGACCGTGGCTTTCCGGCGTTCCGTGCCCTTCCGGCGTTCCGCGTCCTTCCGGTGTTCCGCGTCCTTCCTGGCGCGCGGCGCCGCTGTGGCCGAAGCGCGCCTGGCTCCCGTTCGCGTGGTCGTCGTGCGTCCGGTGCTCGCGCTGGGTGCCCGCGCGACCGGCGTACCCCTGGCCGACGCGCTGAGCGCGTGCGGAGGCGTCGTGCGCGCGCTGTGCGTGCGCGTGTACCTCGGTCGGTGCTTCGGAGCCGGGCGCGCCGACCATGGTCTTGGGGTCGGCGAAAGCCCGGACGTCCACCGCCTCGTCGGCGGCGTCCGGGTCACTTCCGTACGCGTCCTCGTCGTAACCGTCGTACGCACCGGCAGAGCCGGCGCCGGCCTGCGGCGCGTACGGGTCGTCCGCCTCCCACCTCTCGCGCACCCGGCGTCGCTCCGCGTCGCGCGCGTAGCGGCGCTCCATGCCGGCCTTGCCGGACAGCAGCCGGATGGCGGTGCTGAAGCGTTCCGTCGGACGTGCTTCGTTCAGCTCGTCCTGTCGGCGAAGCCACATCGGCACCAAGTAGGCGGCCCAGGCCCCGACGATGACTGCGTAGATGAGGCCACTGCTGCTCACCCTCACACGGTAGAGGGGATCGAGTGAGCCCATCTGCCAAATAGCCCGGTGTGTCGCACGATCTGGCTGATCTCTCCACCTTTTTTTGTGATTGCTGGCCTGGGCGGCAAGGAAATGGGCGATACATACCGGGAGGCGGCTTTTCGCGCCACAATTCGAACGCCTATTTCATTTCCGAGGAGCGGCCGGGCCGCGACCTGCGCCACCGGTTCAGCAGTCCCTCGGGCACCTCCTCGGCCGTCAGCGCGAACACCAGGTGATCCCGCCAGGCGCCGTCGATGTGCAGATAACGCGGCCGTACACCTTCCTCACGGAAGCCCAGTTTCTCCACGACCCGTCTGCTGGGCGCGTTCTCGGGGCGGATGCACACCTCGATACGGTGCAGCCCCACGGAGCGGAAACAGTGGTCCACCGCGAGAGCCACCGCCGTCGGCATGACACCCCGCCCGGCGACGCCACGGTCGATCCAGTAGCCGATATGGCCCGAACACATCGATCCCCAGGTGATGCCCGCCACGGTGAGCTGGCCGACCAGCCTGCCCTCGTACTGCACGACGAAGGGCAGCATCCGTCCCGCCTGCGCCTCGGCGCGCAGGTGGCGCACCATCTGCCGGTAGGTGGGACGTCGCGGCGGCAGGTGGCCGGGGGGCGGCGGGGGAATCGTCGCCTCCCACGGGCGCAACCAGTCGCGGTTGCGCTGGTTCACCTCCCGCCAGGCACGCTGATCGCGCACCTTTATCGGACGGAGGGCCGTGGGACCGTCCGCCAGCTCAGCCGGCCACGGCGCGTTCAGCGGTGGTCGTCCCCTCTGGGGTCGCCGGGCTGTTCGGACGCACCCGGCTCAGTGGACGATGCGGTGCGGACGTGCTGGGGGTGGTCGCCGCCGTGGAGCTGGTCGACGGCGTGCGGCAGCAGGTCCGCGAGGACGGTGAGCCCGTCCTTCACGCCCCCTGTCGACCCCGGGAGGTTGACGATGAGGGTGCTGCCCGCGACACCGGCCACGCCGCGCGACAGGGCCGCTGTGGGGACCTTCGCTCGGCCCTCCGCGCGGATGGCCTCGGCGATGCCGGGGATTTCGTAGTCCAGCAGCGAACGGGTCACCTCAGGGGTGCGGTCGTTCGGGTTGATGCCGGTGCCGCCCGTGGTGAGGACCACCGCGTACCCGGCCCGCACGGCCTCCCTCAGCGCCTGTCCCACGGGTTCACCGTCCGGCACCACGGTCGGCCCGTCCGCGGCGAACCCCATGGCCGCCAGCCCCTCGACAAGCAGCGGGCCGCCCTTGTCCGCGTACACCCGGGCAGCCGCGCGGTTGGACGCCGTCACGGCGAGAGCCCGGTGGGGTGGCTTTCCCGCGTCCCGGTGCCCGTTCGCGGTGACGTGCTCTCCGGGACCCGCGGCTGCGTGCCCCGCCTCGCCTGATCCGTGTCCGGCGCCGCCGTGTCCGGCAGCACTCATGCGTCGCCCTCCTCCCCGGTGAGCGGCGAGCGCGTCCAGTCGCCGGACTTGCCGCCGCTCTTCTCCTCCACCCTGACGTCCGTGATCGTCGCCCCCTTGTCGACGGCCTTCACCATGTCGATGACCGTCAGACCGGCGACCGTAACCGCCGTGAGCGCTTCCATTTCCACGCCGGTGCGGTCGGTGGTCCTCACCCGGGCGGTGATCTCCACGGCGTCGTCGGCGACTGCCAGCTCGACCTTCACCCCGGAGACCGCGAGGGGGTGGCACAGCGGGATGAGTTCGGGCGTCTTCTTCGCGCCCATGATCCCGGCGATCCGGGCGGTCGCCAAAGCGTCGCCCTTGGGCACGCCCTCGCCGCGCAGCAGTGCGACCACCCGCGATGAGACCAGCACCCGTCCGGTGGCGCGGGCCGTCCTCGCGGTGACGTCCTTCTCCGACACGTCGACCATCCGGGCGGCCCCGGAGGTGTCGAGGTGGGTGAGGTGCTGCTGGGGGCTGGTCATGGTTCTCCCGGTCCTGTGCTGTGCCCAGACACGGTACCGGCAGCGGCAAGAGCGGTGCCCGGCGCGTCAGTCGAGGGGAACGACGGTGACCTCGCGTCCCGGTGCGATCCGGCTGGTCTTCTCCGGGATGTCGATGAGGGCGTCGGCCTGCGCGAGAGCGGCGATCAGGTGGGACCCCGAACCGCCGACGGGGCTGACGCTGCCCATTTCCTCGTCCTCTGCGGGCGGGGTGTAGGCGCCGCGCAGGAACTGTCGCTTGCCCTCCGGCGAGGTCAGTTCCGACTCCCCGGCCAGACGGGCGCTCACGGTACGGCGCCGGATGGGCTCCTGACCCATCAGTGCGCGCACCGCGGGACGGACGAACAGTTCGAAGGAGACGTACGCGCTCACCGGGTTGCCCGGAAGCGTGAGGATGGGCGTGCGGTCGGGACCGATGAGGCCGAAGCCCTGCGGTTTTCCGGGCTGCATCGCGAGCCTGCGGAACTCCACCGCGTCCGAGGCGCCGTCCGCCGGTTCGCCGTCCTCGTCCGCGCCGAAGGCCTCCACACGGGAGAGTGCTTCCTTGACGACGTCGTAGGCACCGACGCTGACCCCGCCACTGGTCACGAGGAGGTCGGCTCGGATGAGCTGGTCCTCGATGGTCGAGCGGAGCGTCTCCGCGTCGTCGGCCACCGCACCCACCCGGTAGGAGATGGCTCCCGCCGCGCGAGCCGCGGCCGTCAGTACGAAGCTGTTGGCGTCGTGGATCTGGCCGGGCCCCAAGGGCTCCCCCGGCGGCACGAGTTCGCTGCCGGTGGAGAGCACCACCACGCGGGGGCGGGGGCGGACGGTCACCGCACCGCGCCCGATGGCCGCGAGGAGGCCGACCTGCGCGGGCCCCAGCACGGTGCCCGCACGGAGCGCGACCGTGCCGGGCCGAACGTCGCTGCCCTTGGCCCTCACGTGCTGGCGCGGGACGACCGGGCGGTGCACGCGTACCTGTCCGGAGGCGTCCTGCGGGGCGCTGCTGTGCGCCCGCATGGCGTCCGCCGGGCCGCTGCCCGTGCCGCCGTCGGTCCACTCGACCGGGACGACGGCCTCGGCTCCGGGCGGCAGCGGTGCGCCGGTCATGATGCGGGCCGCCTGCCCCGAGGACACCGTGGGCAGCCCGGCGCTGCCGGCCGCGATGTCACCGATGACGCTGAGCACCGCGGGGAACTCCTCGCTGGCCCCCTCGACGTCGGCGATCCGTACGGCATAGCCGTCCATGGAGCTGTTGTCGAACGGCGGGAGGGCCGCCGGGACGAGCACGTCCTCGACCAGGACGCACCCCTGCGCGTCCAGCAGGTTCAGCTCAATGGGCTCCAGTGGACGGATGCTGCGGAGGATGTCCTCCAGGTGCTCGTCGACGGACCAGGTCTTGCTCAAGGCTTACATCTCCTCGGTGACGTAACCGCGCAGCCACTCCCGGAACTCCGGGCCCAGGTCCTCACGTTCGCATGCGAGTCGGACAATGGCTCGCAAATAGTCTCCCCGGTCCCCGGTGTCGTAGCGGCGTCCGCTGAAGACTACGCCGTGCACGGGGCCGCCCAGGGACTCGTCGGCGGACAGTGCCTGCAGGGCGTCGGTGAGCTGGATCTCGCCGCCCCTGCCGGGCTGTGTCTTGCTGAGGACGTCGAAGACCGCCGGGTCGAGCACATAGCGGCCGATGATGGCCAGGTTGCTGGGTGCCTGCTCGGCGGAGGGTTTTTCCACGAGGTCGGAGACGCGGACGACGTCACCGTCAGAGGTGGGGCTCGCCGCGGCGGCGCCGTAGAGGTGGATGCTGGCCGGGTCGACCTCCAGCAGGGCGATCACGCTGCCGCCGTGCTCCTCCTGGACCTGCAGCATGCGGGAGAGCAGGGGGTCGCGCGGGTCGATCAGGTCGTCGCCCAGCAGGACGGCGAAGGGCTGGTTGCCCACGTGCGGCGCGGCGCACAGGACGGCGTGGCCCAGCCCCCGGGGATCACCCTGGCGGACGTAGTGCATGGTGGCCAGGTCGCTGGACTCCTGCACCCGGGCGAGCTTTCCGTCGTCGCCCTTGTCGCGCAGCACCTGTTCCAATTCGTAGTTGCGGTCGAAGTGGTCCTCGAGGGGCCGCTTGTTGCGGCCGGTGACCATGAGGACGTCGGACAGCCCTGCTGCCACGGCCTCCTCGACCACATACTGGATCGCGGGCTTGTCGACGACCGGGAGCATCTCCTTGGGCGTGGCCTTCGTGGCGGGGAGGAAGCGGGTGCCCAGGCCGGCGGCGGGGATGACCGCCTTGGTGATCCGCGTGCGGGGAGAAGTCATGTCCCGCACCATAACCGCTGAATTAATCCGGAAGATAAGGGTCCGCATGGTTTCCGTATGGTTTGTTGCATTTTGCGAACCCGGGAGGGGTGAGGCGTGTCATGGGCGAGACGAAGACCGTCGGCAACAGTAGGAAGCGCGAGTTGCGCCGCACTGTCCTCGCGGTGAGGAAGACGTTGCCGCCGGATGACCGCCAGGCGGCCGCCGGCGAGCTGGCGCGGCGTGTCCTGGCCCTCGACGAGCTCGCCACGGCCCGCACAGTCGCCGCGTACGTCTCCGTGGGAACGGAGCCGGGGACGGGCCCCCTGCTCCGAGCGCTGGACGAACGCGGCGTACGGGTGCTGCTGCCGGTCCTGCAGGCCGACAACGATCTGGACTGGGCCCCCTACGAGGGGCCCGACACGCTGGTCCCTGTGGGACGAGGACTGCGCGAGCCCACCGGGCCGCGGCTCGGCCCCGAGGCGGTCACCCGGGTCGACGCGGTGCTGCTTCCCGGCCTGGCCGTCGACCGGCGCGGGCTGCGGCTCGGCCGGGGCGCAGGGTGCTACGACCGGGTGCTCGCCCGACTGGCGGCCTCCGGCGCGCACCCGGCCTGCGCGGTGCTTCTGTACGACGGTGAAGTCGTCGACCACATCGACGGCGAGGCACACGACCGCCCTGTGCCCACGGCCGTGACACCGTCCGGAGTGCACCGCCTGGGCGACGCGTAGCGGCGCGCGGCTGCGGTGCGGCTGCGGTGCGAGACGCCGGCCGGGGCGCACGGACGCTCCCGTGGCTGAGGGCCGCGACGGCCGTCCCTTGCGCCCCGGACCGGCCCCGGCCGCGGAGGCCGGATCGGGGCCGTACAGGCGGCGGACTCGCACACCGGCCGGGGCCGGCACGGGGGCGGCGCCCCGGGCCTCAGGGCGTGAGGGCCATCTGGTCCTCGGTGGCCTTGGCGACCGCCTTCTCGCTGTAGGGCCACTTGAGGAACTCCCCCCTGGCCCACTTGTCGGTCTGATCGGTGTAGTGCGCGTTGTAGGCGTGCCCGGAGGCTCCCGTCAGGTTGATCCACCGGGAGTTGTCCAGGTCGCTGAGGTCGACGACCATCCGCATCGACGGCACCCAGGTCACGTCGTACCCGCCGGCCGCGTTCCAGCCGGTCGCGTTGACGGCCGCCTCGCCGCCGCTCAGGTCCCAGGGGCCTCGGTTGAGGAGCCACTGCACGACGCCGGGGCCCTCGGTCCCGAGGGTCTGGTTCTTGAGCATCAGCCGGTGCAGCCTGCCCCAGCTCCAGGTGTCGATGTCCTTGCCGAGCTTGGAGGTGAGCTCCCAGCGGGCGTCCTTCATGGCGTGGCCCAGCAGGTCGTCCCGGTTCTTGTCGCCCTCACGCCGCACACTGCCGCGCGTCTTCCACCAGTCGCTGTCGGGCTGCTTGAGCAGCTTGCGGACCACCTCGAACCAGCGGTCACCGCCGTCGGGCTGCGCGGTGTCGGCAGAGCGCTGGCCGCACTCGCGCACCAGGCGTTCCTCACCGCTGAGGTCGTCGACGGGCCCCGAGTCGTCGGACGGTGCGACGTAGAGGCAGTCGCCCTTGACCCGCAACTCCTTGGGGAGCTTGTCCCCGAAGGCGAGCTTGAGCAGGTTGCGCCAGACCGCGTTGAAGTAGGCGGCCGGCGCCGAGTCGGAGTCCTGGGTGTAGTCCCAGCCCTCCAGCAGCTTCTGTGCTTCCCGTACGTACGGGTCCTTGACGTCGATCTTCAGCAGGTAGGGCACCAGCAGCTTGGCGATCTCGCTGCTGTTGTCCATCTGCATGCTTTCCATGTCCTTGAGGGAGATCTTCCCGCCGTCCTTGATCTTCGACTGGATGAGGTCGTTGATCCGCTGGCTGCGCGCCCCGTAGCCCCAGTCGTCCGTCAGCAGGTAGGGGTACTTCTCGTGGTCCACGACGGCCTGGTTGGCCGTCACGACGTAACCGCGCTCCGGGTTGTACTCCCACGGCAGGGCGCGCTGGGGGATGTAGCCCTTCCAGCGGTAGCGGGGGTCCCAGCCGGGGGCCGGGTAGCGGCCGTCGCCCTTTCCGCGTACGGGGATCCGTCCGGGCGCCTGGTAGCCGATGTTGCCCTTGGTGTCGGCGTAGATGAGGTTCTGCGAGGGGACGGCGAAGTCGCGTGCCGCCTTGCGGAACTCCGAGAAGTTCGAGGCTCTGTTCAGCTGGAATACCGCGTCCATGGTTTTCGACGGCTCCAGAGCCGTCCACCTGAGAGAGACGGCGTAGCCGTCCCCCCGGTCGGGCGCCGCGTTGCCGACGGGCGACTTGTCGCCGACCTTGCGCAGCTCCTTGTCGCGGTCGGAGATGACCGGCCCGTTGTTGGTCTCCCTGACGGTGATGGTGCGGTCCTTGCCCCCGGCGACCTTGATGGTCTCCTCGCGGGTGCGGTACGGCACTTCCTTGCCGTCGTAGAGGTAGTGCCCGTCGCTGACCTTCTCCAGGTAGAGATCGGTCACATCGGCGCCCAGGTTGGTCATTCCCCAGGAGATGTCCTGGTTGTGGCCGATGACGACGCCGGGCATGCCGGAGAAGGTGAAGCCCGAGACGTCGAAGGGGCAGGACTTGTCCACCGAACGGCAGTGCAGGCCCATCTGGTACCAGACCGACGGGAGCTGCGGCGCGAGGTGCGGGTCGTTGGCGAGCAGCGGCTTGCCGGTGGTCGTGTACTTCCCGGAGACCACCCAGGAGTTGGAGCCGATGCCGCTGCCGTTCGGTCCCAGCAGCCCGGGGATCCCGTCCAGCTTCTTCGCCACGGCGCCCAACTGGGTGCTGGCGCCCTGAGTGGCTTCACCGGCCGACTGGGCACCGTTCACGGCGCCGGACCCCCCAGCGGTCGCTCCACCCTCTCCTGTGCCCTCAGAGGGGCCCTGAGAGCCGCCTGTGCCGGGCTGACCGGCATCGGCGCCGGCGCCGTTCGCCGCGCCCTGACCGCCGTCCCCTTCCGGCTCGGCCTTCGGGTCGAACTCCTTGGAGACCGGGTCGACCGCCCCATGATCGACGATGGGCTTGTTCCGGTCGTACGGGTACTCCGGGTACAGCTGCTCGATCTCGTCCTTGTCCAGGCGGCTGGTCATCAACGCACGGTCGACCTCGTCGGACATGTTGCCGCGCAGGTCCCATGCCATGGCCTTGAGCCAGGCGACCGAGTCGACGGGGTCCCAGGGCGCGGGCTTGTAGTCCTTGCCTCCCAGGTCGAGGGCCGCGTACTCGACGGACAGCGCGGAACCCTCGTGGTCCTCGAGATAGGCGTTGACACCCGCGGAGTAGGCCTTGAGGAAGTCCTTGGTCCTCTCGGGCAGTTGCTTGTACTCCTTCTCGGCCACCCTGCGCCAGCCGAGGGTGCGCAAGAACGCGTCGGTCTCCACCTGCTCCGCGCCGAACATCTCCGAGAGCCGCCCGGAGGTCATGTGGCGGCGCACGTCCATCTCCCAGAAGCGGTCCTGGGCCTGCACGTACCCCTGGGCGAGGAAGAGATCCTCGGAATTGTCCGCATAGATCTGCGGAATGCCGCTACCGTCCCGCTTCACACTCACCGGCGCCTCGAGAGCCTTGAGTTTGAGAGTGCCGGTCGTCTGCGGGAAGGAGTCGCGCACCGTGCTGACGCCCCAGTACGTGCCACCGCCGATGCCTGCCACGAGCAGCAGCACGACGACGATCACGATGAGGCGGGCGCGTCGCGAGGTCTTCTTGGCGGGCATCGCTGTCCTTCGAGGGGCAGGGTGAACCTTGACTGAGGGGACCGGACGGGCTCGGTCCGTACGGAGCAACCATAGGCCGCCCCTCGGCGCGCCCGGACAGCGAGTCACCAACTACGGATTCCGCCGACGGCTTGTTCAAGCGATGGTAAATTGTTAGCTACCCAAACGAACTAGAGACTTCCGGACACTCGTCCGGGAGCCACCCACCCCCATGGGCAGTGCGTTAAGAACTCGTCAGGAAAGCGTCAGGAGGACGTCAGAAACCGCACTCGCACCCGCTCGCGCCCTCAAGGAGCAAGCCCCGGAAGAGAGGACCGTGCCCTGACCGTCGACAGCCTCAACCAGCTACTGCTCTTCAGCGCCCTCGTTCTGCTCGTCGCCGTCGCGGCGGTCCGCCTCTCCTCAGGCAGCGGGCTGCCCAGCCTGCTCGTCTACCTCGGGATAGGTGTCGCCATAGGGCAGGACGGCATCGGTTTCGGGTTCTCCGACGCCGAGCTGACGCAAGTCCTCGGATACGCCGCCCTCGTGGTGATCCTCGCCGAGGGCGGACTCAGTACGAAGTGGCGCGACATCCGACCCGCCGTACCCGCCGCGGCCGTACTGTCCACGTTCGGTGTGGCGGTCAGCGTCGCCGTCACGGCCCTTGCCGCGCACTATCTGGTCGGCCTCGCATGGCAGGCCGCGCTCCTGATGGGCGCTGTGGTCTCCTCCACGGACGCCGCCGCCGTCTTCTCCGTCCTGCGCAGAGTGCCCCTGCCCAAGCGCCTCACCGGAATCCTGGAGGCCGAGTCCGGCTTCAACGACGCGCCTGTCGTGCTGCTGGTGGTCACCTTCTCCGCACTCGGAACCGAGCACCACCCCTGGTACTTCCTGCTCGGAGAGATCGCTCTGGAACTCGCCATCGGCCTCGTGGCGGGCCTGGTGGTGGGCAAGCTGGGCGAGTTGGGGATGCGCCACGTGGCACTCCCGGCATCCGGCGTCTACCCGATCGCCGTGATGGCGCTGTGCGTGCTCGCCTACGCCGGAGGCTCCATGGCGCACGGTTCCGGCTTCCTGGCCGTCTATGTCGCCGCGCTCATCCTGGGCAACGGGAAGCTCCCGCACCGTCCGGCAGTACGCGGTTTCGCCGACGGGGTGGCCTGGATGGCACAGATCGGACTCTTCGTCCTGCTCGGTCTCCTGGTCACTCCGCACGACCTGTGGAAGGACTTCTGGCCGGCGGTACTCATCGGCCTGGCGCTCACCCTGGGCGCCCGCCCGCTGTCGGTCTTCCTCTGCCTCAAGGGATTCAAGCTGCCGTGGCAGGACAAGGCGCTGCTCTCCTGGGCGGGCCTGCGGGGCGCGGTCCCCATCGTGCTCGCGACCATCCCCATGGTCGCGGATGTCGAGGACAGCCAGCGGATCTTCAACATCGTCTTCGTCCTGGTCGTCGTCTTCACCGTCCTCCAGGGGCCCACGCTGCCCTGGCTGGCCAGAAAACTCCGCCTCAACGAGAGGGACGAGGCGGACGACGTCGACATCGAATCCGCGCCCCTGGAACGGTTGCGTGGGCACCTGCTGTCGGTGTCCATCCCGCCCTCCTCCCGGATGCACGGGGTCGAGGTCACCGAACTGAGGCTCCCTTCGGGCGCAGCCGTCACCCTGGTGGTGCGCGACGGCACCAGCTTCGTACCGCTTCCCTCCACCGTGTTGCGGCACGGCGACGAGTTGCTGGTCGTCGCCACCGACCAGGTGCGCGACGCGGCCGAACGGCGCCTGCTCTCGGTCAGTCGCGGCGGCAAGCTCGCCGGGTGGCTGGGCGGCCCCGGGGGGAGCACGGCGCTGCGGAAGTGACGCCCTCACCCGCCGGGCCCGTACGGGCTCCGGGAAGGAGCCTTGCGGAGCCACGTTTTACCAAGAACTGACCTCGGCCGTTATCCTCATACCGGACAGGACAGTTTTTACCCCGACTCTGCCTGAAGCAGAGCTGGCGCGACCGCTCGGCGGCCACGGTCCGGATCGCCCACCCCGCACCGGACCGGGTATCTACCCCGGTCCTGCGCGAGAGGACAGCTCTCGGCGCGTCACCCTGAACGCGCTACCAGGCGGCAGAAAGGCCCGGCCGTGGAATCCCCGGCCACCAGCACCGACCACGCAAGGACGCGCGAGGCGAACCAGGCACGTCGCAGGCGGCACGACAGGCAGCGCTCCAAGGGCTCCGCCGAGCGTCCCGGATACGGGCACCTCCTGCGCACGGAGGGGGCCTGGTCCTTCCTGCTGCCCGGGTTCCTGGCCCGCCAGCCCTACGCGATGCTCACCATCAGCATCGTCCTGCTGGTCGAGCACACCACAGGCTCCTTCGGGCTCGCAGGTGCCGTCTCGGCGACGGCCGGCATCGCCATGGCCGTCATCGCGCCGCAGAGCGGCAGACTGGCCGACCGGTTCGGACAGGGCGCCGTCCTCTTCCCGCAGGTGTTCCTGCACGCCCTCACCATCGCCGCCCTGATCGCGGTCGCCGTGCTGGACGCCCCCCTGTGGGCGCTGTTCGTCGCGGCGGTGCCCGCGGGCGCGACAGCGCCGCAGATCAGCCCCATGGTGCGCGCCCGGTGGGCGGCGCGTCTGCAGGGCACACCCCTGATGACAACGGCCGCCGCCTTCGAGTCGGTGACGGACGAGTTCACCTTCGTCGTGGGGCCCGTACTGGCGACCGCACTGTGCACCGGAGTACATCCGGCTGCCGGGCTCGTCGCGGAGGCCGCTGTCTCGCTCGTGGGCGGGCTGGTCTTCGCCGCACAGCGCCGCACCCAGCCCGCCTCGGCCCGTGCCGGCGGCGCGAGCGGCAAGGAAGCGCACGCCCAGGGGGCGGCCGGCGGCGCCACCTCCGCGCTGGCCGTGCCCGGGGCGCGGGTACTCGTCGCGGCGGTCCTCGGCATCGGCATGGTCTTCGGCGGTATGCAGGTCTCACTCACCGCGTTCACGGAGTCGATCGGGCGGCCCGGCCTCAACGGCGTCATGTACGGAGCCTTCGCCGCGGGCAACATGCTGGCAGCCGTCGCTGTGGGCGCGATCCGGTGGAAGCGAGGGCCGCAGACCCGGCTGCTGGCCGCCTACCCGGCCCTGGTGCTGGCCGCCGCGCTGGTCGCCGCCGCGGCGCAGCTGGGCCCGTGGGCCGTGCTGCTGGGCGCCCTCGGGACCCTGACCGGACTGTGCGTGGCCCCCTGCATGATCACGTGCTTCACACTGATCGAGACGCTGGTGCCGGCGGGAGCCCGTACCGAGGCCTTCACCTGGCTGACGGGCGCGGTGGCGCTGGGGCAGGCGGCGGGGTCCACGGTGGCCGGTCAGCTGGCCGACCACTCGGGCGCCGGTGCGGGCTTCTTCGCACCGCTGGCCGGCACGGGCCTCGCGCTGCTGGTCCTGCTCGCCTTCCGCGGGGCGCTGCATCCGCCGCACGGCAGCCTGGTGGCGGCGCGTGGGCTCGGTCACCGAACGACGGTCCCAGTGGACTGACGCGCGGGAATGCTGCACTATGGAGCGTTGTTAGCACTCAACGAGTGAGAGTGCCAGGAGGAAGAACGTGCCGACGTACCAGTACCAGTGCACCGAGTGCCGCGAGGGCCTCGAGGTGGTGCAGAAGTTCACGGACGACTCGCTGACCGTGTGCCCCAGCTGCGAGGGACGCCTCAAGAAGGTGTTCTCGGCCGTCGGCATCGTCTTCAAGGGTTCCGGCTTCTACCGCAACGACAGCCGCAGCTCCTCGTCGAGCAGCAGCTCGGCCTCTTCCGGCTCCTCCTCCGACTCGTCGGGCAAGAGTGACGGCGACTCCAAGAGCTCCTCGGACTCCTCGTCCTCCAGCTCCTCGTCGTCCTCCGGCTCCTCTTCGTCGGAGTCGAAGTCCTCCGGCAAGAGCGACAGCAAGAGCAGTGGCAGCAAGAGCTCCGCGAAGGCGGGCACCTCGGCGAGCTGAAGCGGCTCGCCGGGACGCCGGCGCCCGCTTCGTTCCACCAGCGGAGTGTCCACGGGCCTGGGCACAGGCGTCACAGGCCCGTGCTCTTCCCTGACCCGCCAACGGTGCGCCCCCTTAGGGTGACCGCATGAGCGAACAGGCAGAGATCGGCGTCATCGGCGGTTCCGGGTTCTACTCCTTCCTCGACGACGTGACCGAGGTCACCGTCGAGACGCCTTACGGGCCGCCGAGCGACTCCCTCTTCCTGGGGGAGACCGGCGGCCGCAAGGTGGCATTCCTCCCCCGGCACGGCCGCGGTCACCATCTGCCCCCCAACCGCATCAACTACCGCGCCAACATGTGGGCGCTGCGCTCCGTAGGAGTGCGGCAGATCATCGCCCCCTGCGCGGTCGGCGGTCTGCAGCCGGAATACGGGCCCGGCACGCTCGTCATCCCCGACCAACTGGTGGACCGCACCAAGACGCGGCAGCAGTCGTTCTTCGACGGAGAGGCCCTGCCCGACGGCGGCGTCCCCAACGTCCTGCACATCACCTTCGCCGACCCGTACTGCGAGGCGGGGCGCCAGGCCTCGCTGCGCGCGGCCCGTGACCAGGGCTGGCAAGCGGTCGACGGCGGCACCATGTGCGTCATCGAGGGGCCGCGCTTCTCCACCCGTGCCGAGTCACGCTGGCACGCCGCACAGGGCTGGTCCGTCGTGGGCATGACGGGGCACCCCGAAGCCGTGCTCGCCCGCGAACTGGAGGTCTGCTACTCCTCGCTGGCTCTCGTCACGGATCTCGACGCGGGAGCGGAGGCAGGCCAGGGCGTCTCGCACGAGGAAGTACTGCGGGTCTTCGGTGAGAACATCGGCCGCCTCCGGCAGGTTCTCTTCGAGGCCGTCCGCGAGCTGCCCACCGGCAGCGACCGCAAGTGTGAGTGCGGCACGGCGCTCGGTGGCCAGGAACCGGGGTTCACCCTGCCCTGAGGACCCGCCCGGTTCCCCGTCGGCCGGTGCGCGCCTTCCCCGGCGTCACGCCGGGACGGGCCACGTCAGACCACGCGCTCGTGCCGCAGGTGCGGGGGCGATACAGCCAGGCGCGGGTGTCTCGGCCCCACCGGCGGCCCGGGGCCGCGCTCCGGGCCCCGGCGGCCCGGGGCCGCGCTCCGGGCCGCGGCCCGGACCGCAGACCCCGCTCCGGCCGCAACCCGCCCCGGGCCACAACCCCGCTCCGGACCCGCAGCCTCGCCCCGGGCCGCGGCCCCGCTCCGGGCCGCGTCCTCGCGTCAGGCCGCCGGACCGCCGGCGCCCTGCTCGTGTGGGTGAGGGAGTTGTCCACAACCGGCAGGTAATCCACAGATTCCGGGGCTGGTCAGCAGAATCCGACGGCCGGGTTCACCGTGGTCGACGAGGGCCGCGCCCACGCGGTCTCCCCGTGAAGGCTGGTGGTGAGCGTCGTGTCCCGATCCCGGAATCCGTTCTCGCAACGTTGCCCTCCGCGTACGCGGCTGCGGACGCCGGTGCCCGACTTCCCCCCGGTGCGCGCCGGGCGTGGCCGTCGGCCGTCTCGGGGTGCGCTCGGCCGGCGCAGAGTCTTCTCGGCGGCGCTGGCCGTGTCTGCGGCCGGGCTGGCCGCCCTCGCCGGCGGTTCCGCACCGGCCGACGGGACCGACGGAGTCGACGGAGTCGACGAGGCGGATCGCCTGGGCGGCGCGCGGCGTCCCGGCGCTGAGAGTTCCGTCACGGGGCGAGGCGCAGGCGCGGCGCCCGTCTCCGCGCCGGTCCGCATCGCCGACCCGGCGACGGTCCGTCTGCTGAGCCCCGGGGACCGGGTGGATGTGCTGGCGAGCGGCTCGAAGGGAGACGCCGCCCGCATCGTGGCCACCGGCGCCCGAGTGGCCCACGTGCCGAAGTCCGGCGACACTGTCTCCGGCGAGGGGGCCGAGGGCGCACTGATCGTGGTCGTCGTGCCACGGCGCACCGCGGCTGCACTGGCCGGCGCCGCGGCCGAGTCGCGGATGGCGGTGACGTTGTGCTGAGCTTCTCACCGCCCGCCTCCGCGCCCGTGGGCCGGGGCAGTGCGTGCATGAGCCACCCTCTTCGGGGGCAGGCGAGTGGCCGGTCCCGTCCGCAGGCGCTCCCCTGGGGTCCGTGTGCCCTGGGTCTCCCGCTCGCAGTCAGCATCGTCACGTGGTTCTGGAAGAGGCAGTTCGTTGAGCAACGCACCCGCACCCGCCCCCGAGAAGAAGGGCCTACTCGCAGGCTTCAGGGAATTCCTGATGCGCGGCAACGTGGTCGAACTGGCCGTTGCCGTCGTCGTGGGAGCAGCCTTCAGCAAGATCGTCGACTCTGTCGTCAAGGGGTTCATCAATCCGCTGGTCGGAGCGATCGGCACCAAGGACCTGGACAAGTACCGGTCGTGCCTGAAGGGGCCGTGCGAGATCAGCCCGACGGGCGAGGTGATCCGGGGCGTCCCGATCAACTGGGGCCCCGTGCTCAGCGCCACGCTGACCTTCGTGATCACCGCAGCCGTCGTCTACTTCCTCATGATCCTGCCGATGAACAAGTACAAGGAACGGCAGCTGGCGAAGGCGGGCCCGGTGGAGGTGCCGAAGACGGAGGTCGAGCTGCTCACGGAGATCCGCGACGAGCTGGTCGCCCAGCGGTCCGGCACGAGCGCCCTGGACGGCACCGCGGGCGGCCCGGATCCGGACGGCGCCTCGGCAACGGACGCGAGCGGCTCGCAGGCGTCCTCCGCCGCTGGGCCGGACGCCTCGGTGGGCTCGCAGCGCGACGGTGGCGTCAGTACGCGGAAGTAGTGCTGGAGCGCCGCAAGGCGCTCTTGGCGCGGGATCGCCGGCCGCTGAGCCGGAGCTTCGCCCTGCTGACGCAGTGGCGGCGTCGGCCCCTGGCACGGTCCGGGTCGCTGTCCCAGCGCGGGTCAGGCGGGCCACGGGGGCCAAAGTCCCGGCGGTTCCGGCTGTGCGTCCCGGCTCAGAGGTGGTGGGGCGGCTTCTCGTCGAGGAACCGGGCAAGGTCGGTGTCGCTTCCCTGGGCACCGCCGGCGGTGCCCTCGCCCCACCCCCGGTCGGTGTCGTCACCGGACGGCCGGCTCAGCGGATCGTCGAAGACCAGCGACGGCGCCGCGTCACGCGGCGTCGGTCGTGCGGAGGGCTGCGGGTCGGAGCTCATGGCTCAAGCGTACGGCGACCGCCCACCCTTCCTGGTATGGATGCCGGATGGAACCTCAGGACTCACCGGGCCCGGGCAGCCCCGGGACGATCTCACCCGCAGCCGGCGCACGGGACGCACTGACCGACGTGCGGGAGCTGCGCGTGGGTCACGCGCAACGGACCACCGAGGGCTGGCTGACCGGCACGACCGTGGTGCTTCCGGCACCGGAGGGGGCCGTCGCGGGAGTGGACTCCCGGGGCGGGGCCCCGGGGACGCGCGAAACGGACGCTCTGGATCCACGGAATCTGGTGGAACGCGTCCACGCGGTCGTCCTGAGCGGCGGCAGCGCGTTCGGCCTGGACGCCGCCTCGGGCGTGATGAGCTGGCTGGAGGAGCAAGGACGCGGCGTGCCCGTCGGCACCCGCCCCTCGCAGGTGGTACCCGTGGTGCCGGCTGCTGTGATCTTCGACCTCGGCCGGGGAGGCCGGTGGAGCGCCCGGCCGGACGCGACGCTCGGCAGGCAGGCGGTGGAAGCAGCCGCCGGGACGGAGGCGGGAGCCGCTGTCCCGCAGGGCTGTGTCGGCGCGGGGAGCGGAGCTGTGGTCGGCGGTCTCAAGGGCGGGGTCGGCACGGCGAGTGCGCTGCTGCCCTCGGGGGTCGTGGTCGGCGCCCTGGTCGTCCTCAACGCGGCCGGGTCGGCGACGGATCCGGCAACAGGGGCACTGTGGGGAGAGCTGCCCGGCAGCCTGCCCCACCTGCCCTCCGCGGCCGAGCACGCCGAAGCGGAGAGGCGGCGCGCGGCAGCACAGGAGGAGACCGTCCGACGGTCGGCGGGGGATCTCCGGCCCGCCCTGAACACGACGCTGATGGTGGTCGGTACCGACGCGGCACTCACCCGGCCACAGGCACAGCGGTTGGCGGGCAGCGCTCACGACGGCCTGGCGCGGGCAGTGCGCCCGGTACACCTGATGCACGACGGCGACACGGCCTTCGGCCTGGCGACATGCTCGCGGGAGCTGGGGCAGGGCGAGTTCAACGAGGTGCTGACCGCGGGAGCCGAGGTGGTGAACCGCTCCGTGGCCAAGGCGGTGCGGGCCGCGAGTGGTGTCGACGGGCCGGGAGGCGTCTTTCCCGCGTACGGCGATCTCTACGGCGCGCGCACCGTGGGAGGGCGCTCGGAGCGCGCCTGACCGAACTGACGCATGCCGTGGGCGTGGTGGCGCAGCGTGCGGCGGCAGCCGTACGGGGGCGACTGGCCGGGGCGGCGTCGACGCCCGGAGCACGGTGGTGGATGCGGGGGCTTCACATGGCGCACAAGGGGTCGCGAGCTGAGACACCCGGCGAGGAGAGCGGGTCGGCTGCCTCACGACGGCGCGGGAAAACTGGCGAGGCGGAGGGGGCCCAAGCCGCAGAGCGGAAGGAGTCGAAGCGACGCAGGCGTTTCCGCGGGGCAGTTGAGAGCCCCGGCGCTCGGGGGAGGCACCGGGGCTCGTCGAAGGGGGCAACGACGGTGGCGGACTCGGGGAGCCGTTACGCCGCCTCGTCGAAGCCCGTGTCGTGAGCCATCTTCTTCAGTTCGAGCAGCGCGTGCTTCTCGATCTGGCGAATGCGCTCGCGGGTGAGACCGTGCTGCTTGCCGACCTCGGTGAGCGTGCGCTCGCGCCCATCGACCATGCCGTAGCGGGCCTTGATGATCGAGGCGGTGCGCTCATCGAGCCTGCTGATGAGGTCGTCGAGCTCTTCCCGGCGCAGCACCGTGAGCACGGACTGCTCGGGAGAGTCGGCCGACGTGTCCTCCAGCAGGTCACCGAACTGGGTCTCGCCCTCGTCATCCACCGACATGTTCAGGCTGACCGGGTCGCGGGCCCAGTCGAGGACGTCGGTGACGCGCTCCGCCGTGGAGTTCAGCTCCGCCGCGACCTCGGAAGGCTCCGGGTCCCGACCGTGTTCACGGTTGAACTCGCGCTGTACACGGCGTATGCGGCCCAGCTCCTCGACCAGGTGGACGGGCAGCCGGATCGTGCGGGACTGGTCGGCGATGGAGCGGGTGATGGCCTGGCGGATCCACCACGTGGCGTAGGTGGAGAACTTGAATCCCTTGGTGTAGTCGAACTTCTCCACAGCGCGCACGAGTCCGGCGTTGCCCTCCTGGATCAGGTCCAGCAGGGGCAGGCCGCTACGTGGATAGCGCCTGGCCACGGCGACCACAAGGCGGAGGTTGGAGCGGATGAAGACATCCTTGGCCCGCTCCCCCTCGGCGACGACCGCTTCCAGTTCCTCACGGTTCGCGGTCGCGCTGGCCGAGTCGTCGGCGACGGGCGTCTCGAGCCCGTCCAGGATGCGCTTCGCGTAGACACCCGCCTCGATGGCGAGAGACAGCTCGACTTCCTTCTCAGCGTCCAGCAGTGGAGTCCGGGCGATCTCGTCGAGATACA
Organism: Streptomyces sp. PU-14G; assembly: GCF_041028275.1. NCBI lineage: Bacteria > Bacillati > Actinomycetota > Actinomycetes > Kitasatosporales > Streptomycetaceae > Streptomyces > Streptomyces sp. PU-14G. Next base: position 5,388 of record NZ_JASKYT010000038.1, on the reverse strand, counting down.
TGCCGACCAGGTCACGGTCCGCGACTTCGCTGCCGGCGGCGCGAACACTGCTTGCCGTGTCGGAGACACCCTTGGTGTTCTCCTGACGACGGGCGACGGCACGGGTTGCCATGCGTGCTCCCTTGCGAGTGGACTTGAAACTTTGGCCTGGTGGCTGGCTCGGACACTCCCCGAGTGCCCGCCTTGCGTAGATCTCAACGGCTGGAAACCGGACTAAATTCCCAACTCGCGCAACATTTTTCGGATCATGCAGTACCCTGTACCGCTACTCACCCGATCCTAGCGATCACGGTACGCATTCACGCCTGGTCGGAGGGGGTGCGGGACTCCTCAGGCAGTTCTTCCGTTGTCGCGCGGGGCTGCTGCGCGGGCGTCACCATCGCCCGCCCGTCACCTGTCTAGACGGTTGTCGTCCGTTCTTGGTTGCGTGACCTCGTACTGGTTGCGTGACTGCCCGGACGGTCTCTCGCGCCCCTTGGACGGCGTCCGGCCCCTTCGCGCCCCATGGGCGGCGTCCGAGCCGGGAGAACGCACCTCCCGCGCCGCGCCTCGGAGGGGGCACGCACCCAAGGAGAGGCCCCTGCACCCGTTCGGGTGCAGGGGCCTCCAGGGGGCTCAGCCTGTCGTGGCCTGCCGGTCAGTGCATCGCGACCAGCACCGGTTCGGGCTCACCGCCGGAACTGTCACCCGCGGCCTCACCCTCGGACTGGCTGGCAGCAGTCGAACCGCCCTGACCTCGGGCGTTCACGAAGACCGCGACGATCGCGGCCGACACGAGCAGGATGCCCACGGCCCACCAGATCGCCGAGGTGTAACCGTGCACCATGGCTTCCAGCTTCAGCATCTGCTGCGCCGGCTTGCTGGTCGCCTCGGCGATGTGCGAGGTGACGAAGGAGGTGGTGGCGCTGGCGGCGATGGTGTTCAGCAGGGCCGTACCGATCGCGCCTCCCACCTGCTGCGAGGTGTTGACCATCGCGGAGGCGACACCCGCGTCGCTCGACTGGACACCGTGCGTGGCCAGGGACATGGCGGGCATGAACGCCGTGCCGAGTCCGAGGCCGAGCAGTATCTCGGCGGGCAGGATCAGCGCGGGGTAGGAACTGTCCACTTCGAGCTGGGTCAGCAGAAGCATGCCGAGCGCCGCGACCAGGAAGCCGGGCATCATCAGGAGGCGGGACGGAACGCGGGTCATCAGCCGCGCCCCGATCTGGGTCGAACCGGTGATCATGCCGGCCACCATCGGGAGGAAGGCCACGCCGGTACGAACGGGCGAGTAGTCCTTGACCACCTGAAGGTAGTAGGTCAGGAACAGGAACAGCCCGAACATCGCGATGGTCGCCAGCCCCAGCGACAGGTACACCCCGCCCCGGTTCCTGTCGGTGACCACGCGCAGCGGCAGCAGAGGTGCGCGGACCTTGGACTCGACCAGCGCGAAGGCGACCAGCAGGGCGGCGGAGGCGACGAAGATGCCGATGGTGCCACCGTCACTCCAGCCGTCCGTCTCCGCCCGGGTGAACCCGTACACGAGCGAGACCAGTCCGAGCGTGGAGAGGATGACGCCGGGGATGTCGAGGGCGGAGCGGTTGCGGGTCTCGGCCGGTTCCCGGATGACGCTGAGGGCGCCGAGCGCGGCGATGACCGCGAACGGAACGTTGACGTAGAAGGTCCAGCGCCAGTCCAGATACTCGGTGAGGACACCACCGAGGATCAGCCCGATGGCGCCGCCCCCTCCCGCGATCGCGCCGTAGATGCCGAACGCCTTGGCGCGCTCCTTGCCGTCGGTGAACATCACCGCAAGCAGGGAGAGCGCGGCCGGAGCGAGCAGCGCCCCGAACGCCCCCTGGAGGGCCCGGGCCGCCAGCATCATCACCTCGCCGGTGGCTGCTCCTCCCAGGGCGGAGGCCGCCGCGAACCCGACGAGTCCGGTCACGAAGGCGCGCTTACGGCCCCACATGTCGGCGATGCGGCCGCCGAAAAGCAGCAGTCCGCCGAAGGCCAGGGCGTAGGCGGTGATGACCCATTGCCGGTTGGCGTCGGATATGCCCAGGTCGGACTGGGCCGAGGGAAGCGCGATGTTCACGATCGTCGCGTCGAGGACGACCATGAGCTGCGCGATGGCGATGAAGGCCAGGGCCTTCCATCTCCGGGGGTCCAGGCCGGTCTGCACGGCGGCCGGGGCGGCTGATTTTGGCATGGATGTATCCATCTCTTGGCACTGAGTACGAAAAAACGGTCGTTGACGTGTGAACGGGCGAACAGGACAGGGATCCGAGCAGCTAGTCAGTCGTCATGACGGGCATGGGGGAAATGCGCTGCCGCGAGGCGGAGCCTTCCCGTATGCCGTCGGTCGCCTGCGAGGTGACGGGCCCGCGCGCCCACGGGGACGGCGGTGAGACCGGGTGTCGGATCTGGAGGTCTGGACGGTCTGGGCGGTCGGAAGTCGGAGTACTGACTCGGAAGGGAAGCGGAAGTAAGCGGTGTTGCTCGGATCAGTCGTCGCCCTGGCGGATCAGTGGTCTTCTCGCAGTTCCTCCAGCGTCGCGGCGTGGCCCGGCAGTTCGGACTTGGCGGGGGCGCGCAGCCCGTCGATGTAGAGCTGCACATGGCGTTCGACGAAGCGTTCGAGACGCCCGCAGCCCACCCCCGGAAGGGGTCGGGTGAGCTGGCTGAGCGCGACCATGACGTCGCCGACGCCGATGTCGGTCCGCACCTCTCCCGCCCGTTGGGCGCGCCGGATCAGTTCCTCCGACAGTTTTTCCACCCGCTTGCGGGCTGCGAGGCACTGCGGCTCGGTGGGATCGAAGCGGCCGGAGAGCATCGGACAGAGCGCGCCGATGCGCTCCTCCACTGCGGCGAACACGAAGCTGCGCAAGGCTTCGAAGGAGTTCTCCTCCTCAGTCAGCGCCTGCTGTGCGCGGTTCGCGATCCGCTCGGTCACGGCGTGCATCACACCGTGCACGAGGGCGTCCCGGTCGGGGAAGTGCCGGTAGAGGGTCGCATTTCCGACCCCGGCTGTGCGAGCGATTTCATCCAGGGAGGCGCCCGCACCGTGGATGACGAACGCCTCGCGGGCAGCCGCCAGGATGCGCTCCCGGTTGCGTGCGGCATCAGCGCGCCCCTTGTGCACGGCGCAGCCGACTCCGCCCTCGGCGCCGGCGCGCTTCGTGGTGGTGGAGGTGCTGCCCATTCCTGGCTCCTCGCTCCTTCCGGGACGGCCGGTGCCGTCGAACGCGATCCCGCTGATGCCGTGGTGACACCAGAGGGCGATGTGGCCGCCTCGATACGGGGACCGAGCCCCCGTTTGCCGGAGACGGTCATGTAAACGGGGACGCGTTCCCCGGTTATTTCCCTGACCCCTGTGACGCGTGTCACCCACCCGCGTCGCAACGGCGCCGAGGCGCAGCCGGGAGCGGCACAGCCCCCTCCGAAACGCCGGACGCCACTGGACTGGACCCATGAAGTTCCGCGCGGCGTCTGGTCCAGATGGCCTCCACGCTGCGACGATGTGCTGCCGCGCCCAGCGGCGTCCCCCACACGCACCCCATGCACATCCCACCAGTGCCCCTGCACCCCGTGCAGCCGTCCCGCACACGTGAGGAGCGTTCCGATGCAGCAGCAGCCCACCTCCCGCAGACGCGTCATCGCTGCCGCGGCGGGCGCCGCGGCAGCAGTCGGTGCCACGGCACCCTCGGCGTCGGCAGCGTCCGCGACTGCCTCGTCGGCCGCGGGCCCCACCAGCCGTTCGGGCGCCGGGGGCACCTCGCCGCACGGTTCCTCGTCCGCCATCCGCGCCCGGGCGGCGGCCCTGCTGCGCCGGATGAGCCTCGAAGAGAAGATCGGGCAACTGTTCGTCGTCGAGATCTACGGGCAGACGGCGGAGACCGAGCACGCCAGGAACCGCGAGCTCTACGGGGTCTCGACCCCGGCAGAGGTGGTCGAGAAGTACCGCCCCGGCGGCGTCATCTACTTCGACGCGCGCCGCGGACCCGACAACGTCCGTGAGCCCCGCCAGATCGCACGGCTGTCCAACGGGCTGCAGCGCGCCGCCGTACGGGGCGGAGCCCGCGTACCGCTCCTGGTCTCCATCGACCAGGAGGGAGGCAGCGTCGTCTACCGGATGCTGGAGCCCGCCACCCAGCTCCCCGGCAACATGGCGCTGGCCGCGACCCGGGCCACGCGGGACGCCTACGACAGCGCCGACATCATCGCCGACGAACTCGCCGCCGTCGGCATCAACCAGAACTACGCACCGGTCGCGGACGTCAACATCAACCCGGAGAACCCCGTCATCGGCGTGCGCTCGTTCGGCTCGGACACGGATCTGTGCGTCGAGTTCGTCTCCACGGCCGTTCGCGGATACCACCACGGCGGCGTCGCCAGCGCCGCCAAGCACTTCCCCGGCCACGGGGACACCGATGTCGACAGCCACACGGGGCTTCCGGAGATCACGCACACCCGGGAAGAACTGAACCGCATCGACCTGCCGCCGTTCCGGGCCGCCATCAGGCAGGGCGTCGACACGATCATGACGGCCCACATCGTCGTCCCCTCACTCGACCCCTCCAGGGTTCCGGCGACCATGTCGCAGCCGATCGTGACCGGGCTCCTGCGCGAGGAACTGGGATTCGAGGGGCTCATCGCCACGGACGCACTCGACATGGGCGGCGCCACCGCCGACTTCCCCCCCGACGTCGCCCCCGTGCGCGCCCTCCAGGCCGGCTGCGACCAACTGGTCCTCGCCCCTCAGCTCGACACCGCCTTCGGCGCCGTGCTCGCCGCCGTACGGTCGGGCACGGTCAGCGAGGAGCGGCTGAACGCGTCCGTGCGGCGCGTCCTGGAGCACAAGTTGCGCCGCCGGCTGTTCCCACTGCCGTACGTGAGCGAACGACGTGCCGCCCGGACGGTCGGCAGCAGAGGGCACCGGGCGCGGGCCCGCGAGATCTCCGAACGGTCGATCACCCTGCTCCGCAACGAGAGCGGCGCCCTCCCCCTCCCCGGCTCTTCCAGCACGGTCCTGGTCACCGGCTGGGGCACCGCTCCCCTCGCCGACCTCGCCCGCGCGATCGGCACCCGGCGCGGTCAGCGGACAACCACCCTGGAGACCGGGACCGCACCGAATGCCGCAACGATCACCCAGGCCACAGACGCCGCCCGCACCCACGATGTCACCGTCGTACTCGCCAACGCGGCAGCAGCCGGCAAGGAGGGCGGGGCCGCCCAGGCGCAGCTGATCGAGTCCCTCGTCGCCACGGGCAGCCGCGTCATCGTCGTGGGCGTGCGCCTCCCCTACGACATCCGCCGCTTCCCCGACGTCCCCGCCTACCTGGCGACCTACTCCTACACCGCCCCCTCCATGACGGCCCTGGCCCGCGTGCTCTACGGCGAGAC
>NZ_JASKYT010000379.1:0-7350 GCF_041028275.1 Streptomyces sp. PU-14G | reverse complement strand
CCCTCGATCCCCTCCCCCGCGCGCGAGCCCGCGGCACCGGGCGCCGGAGCCGGGCCCCCCCCCCCCCCCCCCCCCCCCCCCCCCCCCCCCCCCCCCCCCCCCCCCCCCCCCCCCCCCCCCCCCCCCCCCCCCCGGTGTAGGGCGCGCCGCACCGGGCGCGCCCTACACCGACCCCACTCTCGGCATCCCGGTGTCCACCTCGTGGCGCGGCGAGCCCCGCAACCGGCTGGTGGCCATCGGTGACTCCCTGACCGAGGGTTTCCAAAGCTGCGCCGTCTTCCGGACCGACCTGTCCTACCCGGCGATCATCGCCCACGAACTGGGCTGGTCCGCGCACTTCCGCCACCCCAGCTACGAGGGCTGCGGCGGCCTCCCGCTCAACCTGGAGATGCTGCTGCGCGAGCTGGAGGAGCACTGCGGCAAGGACCTCGACTGGTGGGACACGCCCGCAGCACTGTTCCGGGCCCGCCGGTTCATGGACAAGGTGGAGGACTACTGGGAGCGCGGCGCCGGCTGCGCTCCGGCCACCACCACGGCCGTCAACCACAACCTGGCGGTCTTCGGCTGGGACCTGCGGGACGCGCTGGACAAGTCGGCCGACGTGTGCCGGAAGATGATCGGCGCCCCGCGCGACGACCTGGTGCGGCAGATGGTCGGCAACCCCGGGGAGCGCGCCGCGCTGCGTGCCCTGCCCACCCGGCCGCCCGCCGCGGGAGCGCTCACCCAGGTGGGCGCCGCACGGCTGCTGGGCGAGCAGACAGGCGAGCGCCGGCACGGGGAAGGCGCCGGCGACGCGCGGGAGGGGCAGGAGGGGCGGGACCCCGACCCGGACCACGGGATCGAGACGCTCATCGTCTTCCTCGGGGCCAACAACGCCCTCTCCTCGGTCATCGAACTCGACGTGGCCTGGAGCGGCCCCGGCTACGACGACCTGCGCGAGAAGGGCAAGTACACGGTCTGGCGGCCCGAGCACTTCGCCGCCGAGCTGCGGCAACTGGCCGACGAGGTCGGGCAGATCCGGGCGCGCCACGTCATCTGGTGCGCCGTCCCGCACGTGACGATCGCGCCGATCGCGCGGGGCGTGCACGGCAAGGCGGAGCCGGGCTCGCGCTACTTCCCGTACTACACGCGGCCCTGGATCGGTGACAGCGACTTCGACGTGCGACGCGACCCGCATCTGACGGGCGAGCAGGCACGCGCCGTGGACGCGGCCATCGACCAGTACAACGACGCGATGGCCGAGGCCGTGCGGGCGGCTCGCCGGGCGGGGCGCGACTGGTACCTGCTCGACACGGCCGGCCTGCTGGACCGGCTGGCGTGCCGTCGCTACTTCGAGGACGAGGCGGCGCGGCCCGACTGGTGGTCACCGTATCCGCTGCCCCGCGAGCTGCGCGCGCTCGACCCGGTGCCCAACTCGCGGTTCCTGCTGAGCGACGGTGAGCGGCGCAGCGACGGCGGGCTCTTCTCGCTGGACGGCGTGCACCCCACGACCGTGGCCTACGGGATCCTCGCCCAGGAACTGGTGGGGGTGATGCGCACCGCCGGCGTGGAGTTCCGCACCCCGTACGGGGGCGAGCCCCGGCCCGACCCGGTGCGGGTGGACTTCCAGCGCCTGGTGCGCCGGGACACACTCATCAACCGTCCGCCCGCCAATGTCACCTCGGGCCTCGAGATCATCGGCTGGGCCGACGAGGCGCTGGACGTCCTGGGCCGCGCCCTGTGGTTCGGCCGCAGGGGGAAGTAGCCGCCGGCGGCGTGGTGCGGGGCCGCACCACGCCACCGGCCACCGGCCGTCGGCCGGAGGGCGTACGGGAGCAGCTCAGCTTCCGTTCCCGTGCCGGACCAGCGCCCACGCCAGGCAGCCGAAGGCGGCGGTGTTGCACACGGTACGCACGAGGTTCCAGCGGTTCCACGCGTCCTCGAACCGCTCGCGCAGCCCGGCCAGCCGGTCCGGGTCGTCGGGCAGGCCGCCCGCGTCCAGCGCGTCGTTGAGGGGGACGTTGAACCCCATGGTGATCACGAGAACGGCGAGGTACAGCACGGCCGCCGCCGCGATCCACGGCAGCGTGCCCGTGCTGCCGCCGCCCCACAGCCGCAGCGCTCCCGCGGTGAGGATCAGTATCAGCGACCCGATGAACAACAGCAGGAACCAGCCGTTCAGGATCGCGGCGTTGATCCGCTGCATACCCTCCACGAACGTCCGGTCAGCGGCCCGCCGCAGCCCCGGCATGACGGCGACGGCGAATCCGTAGTAGAGGCCCGCGCTCAGTCCGGTGAGCAGGACGGCCCCGAGCAGTGAGACCCCTTGCAGTGCTCGCACGCCCTTCCCCTCTCTCTTCACTCTTGTCGTTTCGCTCTTGTCGTTGGCTCGTCGTTGGCTCTCGTCATTGGCTCTTGACGTTCGCTCTTGTCGTCGCGACCCGCGCGGGACCGTGCGGGTACGGCTACAGCCAACCGGACGGGGGCGTCCGGTCCCATGGGTCGGACGCTCAGGAGGATGTGCGGGCGTCTGCACCGCCACGCGTGGGATCAGTCGGGGAAAACCGGGACATAACCGGCGTGCCGCACGGGTTCGACAGTCGGATTTTGTCAAGGTCACTCTGCTTCATCCCGGGAGGCGGAGTCGTCCATGCCGAAACTGCTGGCACAGTGCACTGAACAGCGCGGCAGCGAGCCACGGGGGCGGATGACCGTCCTCCATCTCGCTCAACCCGTCGAGGGCGGCGTGGCACGCGTCGTCGCCGCTCTGGCACGGGCGCAGGTCCGTGCGGGGCTGCGCGTCGTGGTGGCCTGTCCCCGCGGCGGCACGCTGGAGCGTGACGCGACCGCCGCGGGCGCGCTGACCGCGCACTGGCCCGCCGCCCGCGAGCCCTCGGCGCGCGTCGCCATGGAGGTGTACGGCGTACGACGGCTGGTCCGCCGGGTACGTCCCGACCTGGTGCACGCGCACAGCGCCAAGGCGGGACTCGCGGCCCGGCTGGCACTGCGCGCCCGCGTCCCCACGATCCACCAGCCGCACGCCTGGTCGTTCGAGGCCGCCCGGGGCCGTACCGCACGGCTGGCCCGCGCCTGGGAACGGTACGCGACACGGTGGGCGGACCGGGTGCTGTGCGTGAGCGAGGCCGAGCGGGAGACCGGCCGCAGGGCCGGAATCGACGCCCGCTGGACGGTCGTGCCCAACGGGGTGGACCTCGACAGGTTCACCGGCGCCCCGTCGCAGCCGCCACCCCCCGGCGGGCTCGCGGACGCCGGGGATCCCGCGGCAGTGCGGGAGATGGCCGGGACGGCGCCGCTGGTGGTGTGCGTGGGCCGGCTGTGCGAACAGAAGGGCCAGCGCCACCTCCTGGCGGCCTGGCCGCGCGTCGCCGCCCGGGTCCCCGGGGCCCGGCTGGTGCTCGTCGGCGACGGACCCGACCGTGAACGGCTGACCCGGCTGGCCCCGCGCGGGGTGGTGTTCGCGGGCGCGCGCGAACAGGTGGACGACTGGTACGCGGTCGCCGACCTGGTGGTGCTGCCGTCCCTGTGGGAGGGCATGGCGCTGACCCCGTTGGAGGCGATGGCCTGCTCACGCCCCGTCGTCGTCACCGATGTGGACGGCTCGCGCGAGCTGCTGCCCCCCGGCCAGGACGTCACCTGCCTCGTCCCGCCGGGCGACGCGCCCGCGCTGGCCGACACCGTGGCGCGGCTGTGCCTCGACGCGCGGCTGCGCGCGGAGTTGGCACAGGCCGCTGCCAAGCACGTACGCGCCGAGTTCGACGTGCGGGAGACGGCCGCCGCCGTGCTGGAGCTGTACCAGGAGGTGCTGAGGGAGCGGCGCGCGCCGGGCGTTCCCGCTGCCGGTCTGCCGGAGGTCCGATGACCACCGACAGCGCGGGCAGCGCCCCGGCCCGGCAGGACACCACGGACAGCACCCCGCACAGCTCCACGGCCGGAACGGACCTCCCCTCCCGGGTGTGCCTCCCGGACAGCGCCCCGGACCCGCGGCAGTCCGCGGAGCCGGACGAGACCACCCCCACGGCTGCCAAGGCCGCTCCCGTCGTGCCCCGCCCGGTGTCGGGCACCGGCCCCGAGGTCGAGCCCGCCGCGGTGCCGGAGCCCGGCGGCCGGTTGTCCGTACCGGCGGCGTCGTCCGGACCCGCGCCCCCGACCGACTCCGCGCCCCCGGTGCCGCCCGGCCCCGCGCCCGCGGTGCCGTCGGTACGCGTGCTCCCGGTGCCGTCGGCGCGCGGTCCCGTGCCGGTGGGGCCGCCCCGTTCCGCCGCCCGGCGCCGCCGCGCGGCGGCCGTGCCACTGGCCGCCTGCGACCTGGTGGGGACCGCCCTCGCCGTACTGGTCTGCGCGGACGGCCAGGCCTCGGCGCTCCTGCTGGCGTCCACGGGCGCGAGCCTGGTGGCCCTGTGCAGGCGGGCGGGCCTGTACCGTCCGGGCCTCGACCCGCAGGCACTGGACGAACTTCCCGCGCTCGGCGCTCGGGTGGCCGCAGCCTGGTGCGTGGGGGTCACCGTGCTGGCGGTGTGCGGCGGCTCCGGGACACTCAGCCTGGCCGGCATGCTCGCCGCAGTCACCCTCACCACCGCGCTGGCCTGCTCGGCTCGCGCGCTGGTGCACGGACAGCGCCGCCACCGGGGCCGCCGCAGCCCGCGTGCCACCCTGGTCGTGGGGCGCGGCGGGACGGCGCGTGCGGTCACCACGGCCCTCAGAGAGCGCTCCCGGTACGGGCTGTGGCCTGTGGGCCTGGTGGAGCCGGCAGCAGCCGAGGCCACACCCGACTCGCCCGACACGCTCGGCACGCCCGACTCACCCGGCGCCCTCGCCTCCCCCGGTGCGCCCGGCGCGCGCACCTGCCCCGGCACGGACGTCGGCGTCGGTATCGGGACGGGCGTCGGTATCGGGACGGACGTCGGCGTCGGGACGGACGTCGGCGTTGGCGAGGTCGAGGACCGCGCGGCCGGGCCGCTTCCGCTGCCGGTCGCCGCCACCCTGGAAGAGGTGGCACGGGAGGTCGCGCGCAGCGGCGTCCAGGACGTCGTGTTCGTCCGCTCTCCTTGGGAGGAGGCGCACACCGCCGCGCTGGCCGGGCTGCTGGGCCGGTACGGGGTGACCGGCTGGCTGGTACGGCCCGGCTGCGCGCTGGGAGCGCACGGCCCGCACGCCGTTCTCGGCGGCGGCCCGACCCCCGACGCCCACCTGTGGGGCTTCAGCTGCCGACGGCTGGTACTGGACTGTCCTCGCCCGCGCACCGGTGTGCGCAAACGGGCGCTCGACCTCGCGCTGGTGACCCCCGCGCTGGTGGTGGCGGCCCCGGTGCTGGCCACCTGCGCGCTGGCCGTGCGACTGCTGGACGGACCCGGCGTGCTGTTCAGGCAAGAGCGGATCGGCCAGGGCGGGCGGCCGTTCACCCTGCTGAAGTTCCGCACCGTGCGGCCCGCGGACGCGCACGAGGCGGCGACCCGGTGGACGGTCGCCGGTGACGCGCGCACCAGCCGGATCGGCAGACTGCTGCGCCGCACCTCGCTCGACGAACTGCCGCAGCTGTGGAACGTCGTGCGCGGCGACATGAGCCTGGTCGGGCCCCGCCCCGAACGCCCCTATTTCGTGCGGCAGTTCAGCCAGCTCCACCCCGGCTACGCGCAGCGGCACCGCACACCCGTCGGCATCACCGGGCTGGCGCAGGTCCACGGGCTGCGCGGTGACACCTCCATCGAGGACCGCGCCCGGTTCGACAACCACTACATCGAGACCTGGTCGCTGTGGCAGGACGTGCGCATCATGTGCCGCACCGCCACCTCGTTCTTCCGGCTGGAGGGCCGGTGAGGGCGCTGCCCGCGGGGCCTCGCACGTCGGTACTGGGCTCACCGTTCCCCCGGCTCGGCCGGTACGAGCCGGTGGTGCCCGTCGTGGTGACGGTCCTGCTCCTGTGCGCCCCCGCCGACCGTACGAGCCTTGACGGGCAGGGCGGTGTCACGCTGGCGGACGCCGCCTCGGGCGCTCTCGTGGTCTGGTGCGTGCTCAGGCTGGTGCGGGGGCGACGGGGCGGGGACGCCGGGCCGGCCCTGACCCGCCGGGCCGTGCTCGTACTCGGCGGACCTGCCGCGGCGTTCGCCGTCGCGACGATCGCTTCCGCCGACCCCGCAGCGAGCCTGCCCGGGTTCGTGCGCTACCTCCAGCTGTTCGTCCTCGTCCCCGGAGCGGTGCTGCTGTCGCTGCGCGACGCGCGCGACGCGCGGCTGGTGTGCGCGGCGGTGGTGGTGCTGGCACTCGTGCAGGGCACGGTCGGTGTCGTCCAGTCCGCCACCGGGACAGGCGCCTCCTACAGGGGGGAGAACGTACGGGCCGTGGGCACCTTCGGCGCGCTCGACGTGATGGGCATGTCGACGGTCGTCTCCTACGGGCTGGTGGCCACGCTCGCGCTGGGCCTGAACCCGCCCGCCGCCGCTCCTCGGTGGCTGCGTCCTGGCGCGCTGGGTTGCGCGGTCGTGCTGCTGGTGCCGCTGGCCCTCTCCTACAGCCGGGGCGCGTGGATCGCGACCGCGGCGGCGTGTCTGCTGCTGCTTGCGCTGCGCGGTGCGCGGACGGCGGTGCCTGCCCTGGCCGCGCTGGCAGCAGCCGGGGTGGTGCTGGTCGGCGGCCTGTCGGTGGGCTCGCAGCAACTGGCCGAGCGCGCCCGCAGCATCACCGAGGTCTCCTCCTCTCCCGACCAGTCGGTGACCGACCGCTACAGCCTGTGGAGCGCGGCGGTCGGCATGTGGCGTGAGGCGCCGGCGACGGGCGTCGGCCCCAAGGGGTTTCCCGCGCACCGCGACGCACACGCCTCCCTCGCGCTCTCCTCCGGCAGCGACACGGCGGGCGCGGGGGTGCGCTTCCAGCGGGAGCCGCTGCTGTCGCCGCACAACATGTACCTCCTCGTCCTGAGCGAGCAGGGGCTCGTGGGCGCCGTTGCTCTCGTCGGCTCCTGGGCGGCACTGATGGTGTGCGGTCTGCGGCGGGTGCGCACGGCCCATCGCGGGGGGCCGGGTGCCCGAGCCGCCGACTGCGGCATGGTGGCCGTCGGTCTCCTCGCCTGGCAGGGCATCGACTTCCTCTACGGCGACATCGGCGGACCCTCCACCGTGCTGACCGCTGTGGTGCTGGGCCTGGCCGCCTGGTGGGCGCTCTCCCCCGCCGCGGAAGGGGCCGTCGACGGGGGCTCCGCTCGATGACCGACGCCGCTCCCCGCCACCCCACCCCTTCCCCCCCCCCCCCCCCCCCCCCCCCCCCCCCCCCCCCCCCCCCCCCCCCCCCCCCCCCCCCCCCCCCCCCCCCCCCCCCCCCCCCCCCCCCCCCCCCCCACCAGGCGGCCAGGCCCAGCAC
>NZ_JASKYT010000378.1:0-5171 GCF_041028275.1 Streptomyces sp. PU-14G | reverse complement strand
GGGCGAACAAGGAGAAGGAGGACCCCCCCCCCCCCCCCCCCCCCCCCGCTCTCCGCCCTCCCCCCTCCCCTGGGGCGACAGCGCTGAGTGGGTGCGTCCCGTCGGGGGAGCCGGGCGGCGTACGCTGGGAGTCTGGTCCGTCGAGGAGGCTCAGTCATGGATTACCTTGCCGCGCTCACCCCGCCGCTCGTGATGGCGGTGGCCTTCACCGCGCTCATCGTCGTCATGATCAAGAGCCAGGGTGGGGCGAACAAGGAGAAGGAGGACGGTGTCGTCGACGCCGCCCTCGCCCGCGCCGAGGCCGGCCAGCGGAAGCCCGGCAGCTGAGCGGAGGCTCCGTCCGGCCGCTGTGAGCGGCCGGCGTCCCCTCGGCGGAGGGCGGGTGCGGGACCCGGGTCCGACAGCGCCGACTGCCCGCCTTCCGGGTAATTCCAGCGATTCGGACATTTTCCACTATTATTCTTCCGTGCCGAGGCCATTGGGAGAGCTGGAAGACGCCGTGATGACCCGGGTATGGCGCTGGAACCGCCCGGTCACCGTGCGGGAAGTCCTCGAGGATCTCCAGAAGGAACGCACCGTCGCGTACACGACGGTGATGACCGTAATGGACAACCTGCGCCAGAAGGGCTGGCTGAGGCGGGAGCAAGAAGGCCGCGCCTATCGATATGCGGCGGTCTCCACTCGGGCCGCATACTCCGCGGCTCTCATGAACGAGGCGTGGTCGGCCAGTGACAACCCGGCTGCCGCGCTCGTCGACTTCTTCGGGATGATGTCGCCGGAACAGGTCGATGTGCTGCGCGCCGCCTTGCGCGTCGTACATCTGAACGGGGTCCATCTCGATCCCCCCGGCGGTGAGGCCCCGGGTGACGACCGATAGCGTCCGTTCATGGCAGAACACGCACCGCTATCCCAGGTCACGATCCGCAGGGCACGTACGGCTGACGTCCCGGCGGTGCGCAGCCTGATCGACACCTACTCGCGCGATCGCATCCTGCTCGACAAAGCCACCGTGACGCTTTACGAGGACATCCAGGAGTTCTGGGTCGCGGAACGGGACGCCGACGCGGAAGTCGTCGGCTGCGGCGCGTTGCATGTGATGTGGGAAGACCTCGCGGAGGTCAGGACCCTGGCCGTGGACCGTTCCCAGCGGGGAACGGGCGTCGGTCATCTGCTGCTGGAGAAGTTGCTGCGCACCGCCCGGTGGCTGGGCGTGCGGCGCATTTTCTGTCTGACCTTCGAAGTGGACTTCTTCTCCAGGCACGGCTTCACGGAGATCGGGGAGACGCCTGTGGACGGTGACGTCTACAGCGAGCTGCTGCGTTCCTATGACGAGGGTGTGGCCGAGTTCCTGGGGCTCGAACGAGTGAAGCCCAACACCTTGGGCAACAGCCGCATGCTGCTGCGTCTGTGAACGGCGACGCCGGACCGACCTCCACTATGTCCGAAAGGTCCCGCCAATCCCTGTGCGGTGCGGGGCAAACTCAGCACAGGGTTTGTGTTTCTCCCGGAAAAGCGGTTTGCTTTCCACGTAGGTATCTGTAATCAGTTATCCAGTACGAATGGGAGCAACAGGTGGCACAGAAGGTTCAGGTTCTTCTTGTCGACGACCTCGACGGCGGCGAGGCGGACGAGACGGTGACGTTCGCGCTGGACGGTAAGTCGTACGAGATCGATCTCACCACCGCTAATGCGGACAAGCTCCGTTCCGCTCTGGAGCCCTATCTGAAGAACGGGCGGCGTACCGGTGGCCGTTCCGCGCGCGGAAAGAGCGGTCGCTCCGGCTCGGCTTCCGGCGGGGGTCAGGACACGGCGAAGATCCGCGCGTGGGCCAAGGAGCAGGGTTACGAGGTCAATGACCGCGGTCGTGTTCCCGCCAGCATTCGTGAGGCGTACGAGAAGGCCAACGGCTGAGTCATTCCGGCTGATCAGTTGTCCGGGCTCGATCCCGATGGCCGTTCCCCGGTACGGGAGGCCCCCGTGCGGGCCTCCCGAGGGCCCCGGCGACCACAGGCCGTCCCGGCGATCCCTGACCGTCCCAGCGATCACTGGCCGTTCCGGCGACCGCAGATCGCCCCGGTGGCCACAGGCCGCCCCGGCGATCACGGATCGTCGAAGGTGATGACGCACGGTGTTCGCGCCCCCTGGCGCGGGACGCGCATCCGTGTCCCGGTGTTCGCCCTCAGCGGATGTCGGGGACCGTATACGGGCGACGCCGCATGGATTGTCACACCGAGCGGGTAAGAAGGCTTCAGGAGCCTTAAAGCCCAGGTGGCGCAGGGCGGAACGGGGGTGCCGAGGCACGTGCCTCGTCGTGTGCGGACGCGTCGTGCAGGAGGCGTTCGCCGTCGGCGTAGTGGATCCAGGTGAATACGCCTGGCCTGCGGGAACATCGTCTCGCACCATCGGGTTGGAACTGTTGTCGGCTGTCCGGGCAGGAGGCGCATGATCGACCGGATCGACCGGCCAGCAGTCGGCAGTTGGAATGAGCGGTCCCCCGTTGCGGGACTAAGCTGCGGAAGGACAGCGAGGGGAGCGTCCCCTCACTGCCTGACCGCTCTGAGGAGCGATTAACGATGTTCGAGAGGTTCACCGACCGCGCGCGGCGGGTTGTCGTCCTGGCTCAGGAAGAAGCCCGGATGCTCAACCACAACTACATCGGCACCGAGCACATCCTTCTGGGCCTGATCCACGAAGGTGAGGGTGTCGCCGCTAAGGCACTGGAGAGCCTCGGGATCTCGCTTGAGGCTGTCCGGCAGCAGGTGGAGGAGATCATCGGCCAGGGCCAGCAGGCGCCCTCCGGCCACATCCCCTTCACTCCCCGTGCCAAGAAGGTGCTGGAGCTGTCGCTCCGCGAAGCCCTTCAGCTCGGCCACAACTACATCGGCACGGAGCACATCCTGCTGGGCCTGATCCGCGAGGGCGAGGGCGTCGCCGCCCAGGTCCTCGTGAAGCTGGGCGCCGACCTGAACCGGGTCCGCCAGCAGGTCATCCAGCTCCTGTCCGGTTACTCCGGTGGCAAGGAAGCCGCCACGGCCGGCGGACCCGCCGAGGGCACGCCGTCCACCTCGCTCGTCCTGGACCAGTTCGGCCGCAACCTCACGCAGGCTGCGCGCGAGTCCAAGCTCGACCCGGTCATCGGGCGCGAGAAGGAGATCGAGCGGGTCATGCAGGTCCTGTCCCGCCGCACCAAGAACAACCCGGTGCTCATCGGTGAGCCCGGCGTCGGCAAGACCGCCGTCGTCGAGGGGCTGGCGCAGGCCATCGTCAAGGGCGAGGTGCCCGAGACCCTCAAGGAGAAGCACCTCTACACCCTGGACCTGGGCGCGCTGGTCGCGGGCTCCCGCTACCGCGGTGACTTCGAGGAGCGCCTGAAGAAGGTGCTCAAGGAGATCCGCACCCGCGGCGACATCATCCTGTTCATCGACGAGCTGCACACCCTGGTCGGCGCGGGCGCCGCCGAGGGCGCCATCGACGCCGCCAGCATCCTCAAGCCGATGCTGGCCCGCGGGGAGCTGCAGACCATCGGTGCCACGACGCTGGACGAGTACCGCAAGTACCTGGAGAAGGACGCGGCCCTGGAGCGCCGCTTCCAGCCCATCCAGGTGGCGGAGCCGTCGCTGCCGCACACCATCGAGATCCTCAAGGGCCTGCGCGACAGGTACGAGGCGCACCACCGCGTCTCCATCACCGACGCGGCCCTGGTCGGTGCGGCCACGCTCGCCGACCGCTACATCTCGGACCGCTACCTGCCGGACAAGGCCATCGACCTGATCGACGAGGCCGGCTCCCGGATGCGTATCCGCCGGATGACCGCCCCGCCGGACCTGCGCGAGTTCGACGAGAAGATCGCGAACGTGCGCCGGGACAAGGAGTCCGCGATCGACTCGCAGGACTTCGAGAAGGCCGCCTCCCTCCGGGACACGGAGAAGCAGCTCCTTGCGGAGAAGGCCAAGCGGGAGAAGGAGTGGAAGGCCGGCGACATGGACGTCGTCGCCGAGGTCGACGAGGACCTGATCGCCGAGGTCCTGGCCGCCTCCACCGGTGTGCCGGTCATGCGGCTCACCGAGGAGGAGTCCAGCAGGCTCCTGCGCATGGAGGACGAGCTGCACAAGCGCGTCATCGGCCAGGAGGACGCCATCAAGGCGCTCTCCCAGGCGATCCGGCGCACCCGTGCGGGCCTGAAGGACCCCAAGCGCCCCGGCGGCTCGTTCATCTTCGCCGGCCCGTCCGGTGTCGGTAAGACCGAGCTGTCCAAGACGCTGGCGGAGTTCCTGTTCGGCGACGAGGACGCGCTGATCTCCCTCGACATGTCGGAGTTCGGCGAGAAGCACACCGTCTCCCGGCTGTTCGGCTCCCCGCCCGGTTACGTGGGCTACGAGGAGGGCGGCCAGCTCACCGAGAAGGTGCGCCGCAAGCCGTTCTCGGTCGTCCTGTTCGACGAGGTCGAGAAGGCCCACCCGGACATCTTCAACTCGCTGTTGCAGATCCTGGAGGACGGTCGGCTGACCGACTCGCAGGGCCGGGTCGTGGACTTCAAGAACACCGTCATCATCATGACGACCAACCTGGGCACCCGCGACATCTCCAAGGGCTTCAACCTCGGCTTCACCGCCCAGGGCGACGTCAAGGCCGGGTACGAGCGGATGAAGGCCAAGGTCAACGACGAGCTCAAGCAGCACTTCCGCCCCGAGTTCCTCAACCGCGTGGACGACACGGTGGTCTTCCACCAGCTCACGCAGGAGGACATCATCCGCATCGTGGACCTGATGATCGAGCAGGTCGACGAGCGGCTGAAGGACCGCGACATGGGCATCGAGCTCAGCCAGGACGCCAAGGAGCTGCTGGCCAAGAAGGGCTACGACCCGGTGATGGGTGCCCGGCCGCTGCGCCGGACCATCCAGCGTGAGGTGGAGGACGTGCTGTCGGAGAAGATCCTCTTCGGGGATCTGCGTCCCGGGCACATCGTGGTGGTCGACACCGAGGGCGAGGGTGAGGCGAAGACCTTCACCTTCCGCGGCGAGGAGAAGTCGGCCCTGCCGGACGCTCCTCCGGTGGAGTCCGCCGCGGGTGGTGGCCCGAACCTGAGCAAGGAGGCCTGACGGCTTCCGCACCCCACTGAAGCGGGACCGGCCCCGAGGGTCGGTCCCGCTTGGTGTTTCCCGCCCCAGGCC
>NZ_JASKYT010000377.1:0-6157 GCF_041028275.1 Streptomyces sp. PU-14G | reverse complement strand
GCCCGGGGCGGGGGGCCGAGTCGGGTCGGCAAGAGGTCGGTTGGGGCACCGGCAGGCGGCGTCGCCGTCACGGCAGGGTGATGCCGAGGCATACCACCTCCCCGCTCTCCAGCGCGACGTAGAGATCCCCGTCAGGGCCGACCGTCAGACCGTGCGGCTCCGAGCTCGGAGCCGGCAGGGGATGTTCGGTGATCCGGCCGTCCGGTGTGCGAGCCGCGATCCTTCCCGCCGCCCACTCGGTGACCCAACAGGTGCCGTCCGGGGTCCTCGCTACCGCGTGAGGGCGGCAGGTACGGTCCGGCAGCGGATACTCGTCCACCCGGCCGTCCGTGGTGATGCGACCCAGCTGACCCGCCCCGATCTCCACGAACCACAGCTCTCCCGAGCCGTCTTCCTTGCCAGGGCCACTGGTGATGCCCACGGGAGCGGCGCCCTCGGTGAGGACCGGGTGGACGGTCACCGTGCCGTCGAGGTCGATCCGGCCGATCGCGTCCGCCTGGTTCAGCGGGAACCACAGCGCGTCGTCGGGACCGGCCACCAACGCCGAGGGAAAGCCCTCGCACGGCAGCGGGAACTCGGTCACCTCACCGTCCGTCGTGATGCGACCGATGCGGTGGGCGCTGGTCTCGGTGAACCAGAGAGCACCGTCCGCCCCCGCCGCGATGCCGTACGGGCCGCACTCGGGCGTCGGCAGGGCGAAGGACTCCGTTCGGCCGTCCACGGAGATCCGGCCGATGCGGTGGTCCCGGTAGCGGGTGAACCACAGGGCGCCGTCAGGCCCCGGTGTGATGACCGTAGGCCCGCAGTCGGGCGCGTCCAACGGGTGGGTGGTCACCTCGCCGTCCGGGGTGAGGCGGGCAACCGCACCGGCGTGGACCAGCGTCGCCCACAGGGCGCCGTCCGGTCCGGTGACGACGTCGTAGGGGCCTGCCTCGGCACCGAAGGTGGCCACCGTCCTCACCCGCGCCGACGTGCCGGCCGGCGGCGGGACGGAAGAGAAGGACGTCATCGCGGAGGTCGATTGGGCGTGTGTCACGAATAGCTCCTGTCCTCGGCCGCTCCCAGCGGACGCGGTGCTTTTCCTTCCAGCGCGAGGTGAGCGCCCCGCCAGCGCTGCCGCAACCTGCGATCGTGGCTCACGACGACCAGCGCACCGTCGTAGGCGTCCAAGGCCTCCTCCAGCTCCTCCACCAGAGCGGGGGAAAGGTGGTTGGTCGGCTCGTCGAGCAGCAGGACATCGGCCGGTTCGGTCACCAGCCGGGCCAGCGCCAGGCGTTGCCGCTGGCCGGTGGAGAGCCGCGCCACCGGAACCTCGAGCCGCTCAGCGGCGAACAGCCCCAGCGACAGCAGCCGTTCCGCGTGCTCCTCGATCGGTCCTGGCCTGCCCTCCGCGTAGGCGTGGAGGAGCGACGCTCCGGTGGCAGCCGCGATCTCGGGCTCCTGGGGGAGGTAGCCGATACGGCCGCGCCGCGAGATCCGGCCGGTGTCGGGCTCCGCACGACCTGCCAGCACGTCGAGCAGGGTGCTCTTCCCCGCGCCGTTCGGCCCCGTCACCAGCAGGCGCTCACCCGCCGCGACCGTCAGGTCCGTACGGGCCAGCCTGCCGCGCACGCTGAGGTTCTCGGCGTCCAGCACCGTGCCGCGCAGACCCGAGCTGCTGGGGCCCGAGCTGCCGGTTCCCGAGCCGCTGGGGCCCGAGCCGCTGGGGCCCGAGCTGCTGGGTCCCGAACCGCTCAGCGCCGCGGTGAACCGCAACGGCACCGGCGGGGGCGGGACAGGATCGGCCAGCAGGCGGCGCAGTCGTTCCTCGGCGTTGCGCACGCGGCCGGCGACGGACTGCTGGACACGGCCCGCCGCGCGGTCGTACGCCATCTTGTTGCCGTCCTTCATGGCCCGGCCGGGGGCGACTCTGCGGGCCGTGGTCGCCGCGGTCTCCCTGAGCCGCTCCGCCTCGGCACGCCAGCGCGCATGGGCCTCAGCCCAGCGACGGCGAGCGGCTGCCTTCTCCGCGAGATAGCCCGCGTAGCCGTTGCCGTAGCGGACCACCTGCCGGCGGTCGGCGTCCACTTCCCACAGCGTCGTGGAGACGCGCTCGAGGAAAGTGCGGTCGTGGGAGACGGCCACCGTCGTGCCGCGACGGGTGCGCAGATGTTCCTCGAGCCAGCGCAGCGCGGCATCGTCGAGGTGGTTGGTCGGCTCGTCCAGCAGGAGCACCTCGGGGCTCGCCGCCAGCAGCGCGGCCAGCCTCAGCCGCACGCGTTCGCCTCCGGAGAGGCCCTCCACGGTCCGCTCGCGGGGCAGCACTCCCAGGCCCAGCCCGTGCAGGGCGCGTTCGACGCGGGCCTCCGCCTCATAGCCGCCGCGGAGCTCGAAAGTTGTCAGCAGCTCGCCGTACTCCCGCTGCGCCTTCTGCGAGCTCGGGGACGGCCTCCCCGCCGCGTCGGTCTCCGAGATCGCCCCCTCAAGGGTGCGCAGGCGCTGCTCCATGGCGCGCAGCTCACTCAGCGCGCCGTCGATGACCTGCTGAACGGTCGACGCGAGCGGGAGCCGCTCTTCCTGGGCGAGATGTCCGACGCCGCCCTCGGCGTGGACGATGATCTCTCCCTGATCGGGTTTCTCCTGCCCGGTGAACAGGCGGAGAAGTGTCGTCTTGCCAGAGCCGTTCTCGCCGACGATCCCGGCACGCTCACCCGCCGAGAGCGCGCAGCTCACTCCGTCCAAAACCGTCCGGCCCGCATACGACTTCGTCACGGCCGAGGCCGAGATCTGGGTAGGCATCCGTGCTCTCCACAGCGATCGAGGGGGAAGCGGCCACGGCGGGCCGCAGGACCGGGGACACGCTGGGGATGAGCATCGGCAGTTCCTCACTCCACGTCGTCGGCCGTGCGGGCAGCACCCGCCACGGCTTTTACCGCGACACCTGTCGCGTTAAGATGGTGACACGATGCCACCCCGCCCGCAAGTGCAATCCGACGACGGACGGGGCGGAATGAACCCGAAGAGGGCGGGCGAGGTCGGGGGGAGGGACGGACCAGGACGCCCGGGCAGGAGCGGACAGGGGCGGACAGGAGCGGAACGCGGACCGGCGCGAGACGAACGCGAGACGAACGCGAGGAGATCGGAGACGCTGTGGCGGTGACGAAGAGGGAAGCGGAAGGCAGCAGCGAGGCGGGGGAGCCCCCGCCTCCCGCGGCACGGCGACCCGGGGGGCGGACGGCACGCGTGCGCGACCAGGTACGCGCGGCCGTCGGCCCGCTCCTGGTGGAGCACGGGTTCGACGGGCTGTCCGTGGACGCCGTGGCGGCCCGCTCCGGGGTACACCGTGCGACGGTCTACCGGCGTTGGCGCGATGTCGGCGGCCTGCTCGCCGACGTTCTGGACGCGGCCGGCGCGGACAACTGGACCGCGCCGGACACCGGCTGCCTCGAAGGGGACCTGCGGTCGCTGAACGAGGAGGTGCAGGACGCGCTGAGCGAGGAGTCTTCCCTGGCCATGGCGCTGATCGCCTCCTCCTTCCGCTCCGCGGGGGCGGCGGACGCGCTCCGCCGGTTCTGGGAGGACCGCTACGAGCGGTGCGCCGACGTGGTGGACCGCGCCGTCGCACGAGGTGAACTCGCGCCTCCCGTGGAAGCCCGGAGCCTGCTGGTGGCCGCGACCGCCCCTCTCTACCACCACCTGGTCCTGCTGCACGGCGCCCCGGACCCGGCGCTTCCCGGCGAGGCGGCCCGCACCGCGGTGCTCGCGGCGCGCGCCGGAGCGTTCAGCGCTCGAAGTAGCCCGGAGTCACCGGAGCGGTGAAGCAGCCCCGGTCCACGCGGCTCCCGTGAATCATGCGGCCCACACGGCTCCCGTGATACCTGCGGCTCCCGTGAATCCTCCGGCTCCTGTGACCACCCGGAACACCGCCTGGTCACGTGCAGACCAGGGCAGACCCGGGACAACCGAGTGCGGGTCGCCATATCTGAAGAGAGCTGCTCGGACGCGGAGCCGACCATGCGGCGGCCCCGGTGCCCGCCGCCGGGCCCTACGGGGTGCCGTCCGCGCCGTCGGTGGCGCACGGCACCGGCCGGCCGGTCTCGGGAGAGGACACCGGCTGCCCGGCCTCGGAAGAGGACACCGGCTGCCCGGCCTCCGGGGAGGGCCGCGGCCCGGCGCTGTTCCGCCACGCCGCCGTGGCCCGCCAGGCGCACCACGCACCCAGCAGGCCGGTCAGCGCGATCCCGCACAGCGCGACGCGGGCCTGGCCCTGGGGGGCGGGCCCGCCGAGATGGACGAGGACGCCGACGACGGCCGATCCGACCGCGTTCGAGACGAGTTGGACGGTGTTGATGGCAGCGGCAGCCGTCTCGCCCTCGTGCTCGGCGGTGACTCCGCCCATGACGCGTGTCGTCACATGCGGCCAGGCGATGCCGATGCCCGCTCCGCCCACCAGCAGTGCCACCACCCATACGAGTGTCGCCAGGCTCCCCATCGCCTCGACGACGAGCAGTCCCGCGGTCAGGTAGCCGGCCGTCACCAGCAGCGGGGCGCCGGACGTCACCAGGCTCTTGGTGCGCGGCCTGGTCGCTCCCGCGCTCGGGATTTCTCCCAGGGTCCAGCCCAGCGCGATGGCGGCGCCGGCGAAGCCCGCCAGCAGGGGTGCGAGACCCGCCAGCCGCTGGCCGAACAGGGGGATGAACGCCTCCATCTGCGAGGCGACGGACAGCAGGGCGATCGTCGCGTAGCACCAGGGAAGCGGTGAGGAGCGGGAGAAGGCCGAGCGGGGCAGGACCTGCCCGCCACGGCGTCTGTCCCAGGCGAAGGCGAGGGTGAGACCGAGCGCGGCGGCCACCAGCAAGGCGACCAGCACGGGGGTCGAGCCGACCAGGTTGCCGAGGCTGACGAGCAGGACGGAACAGGTCAGCAGTGCGATCGTCAGGGGGGAGGCGGCGGGAGGTACGTCGCCGGCGCGCGTGCCGTCGACGGCCAGCGGCACCAGAACCGTCAGCAGGAGCGTCGCCACCAGGAGCGCCACCAGCGCGCCGCGCCACATGTCGGCCTGGGCGAAGGCGCCTCCTGCCGCCGGGCCCAGGAACGTGCCCACTCCCCACATGCCGGACACCAGCGCGGTGCCCAGGGCCCACAGCCGCTCCGGCAGCACCGACCTGATCAGCGCGTACCCCAGCCCGCACAGCAGTCCGCCGCCGAGGCCCTGCACGAAGCGGCCCGCGAGCAGGACCTCCATACCGGGCGCCGCGGCCCCCGCCGCGGTTCCGAGAGCGAACAGTCCGAGCGCGGCGTAGTACGCGTTGCGGGCGCCGAGCCGCGGCAGTACGGCGCTCACCAGCGTGGAGGAGATCACCGACGCCAGCAGGAAGACGGTGGTGACCCACGCGTAGAAGCGGTCGCCGCCGATCTCCTCGACGGCTGCGGGCAGAAGGCTCGTCGTCAGGAACACGTTGGTGGCGTACAGGCCGACGCCGCCCGCGAGAACCGCCACCACCCGGCGGTGCCGGCGGCCGAGGATCTCGCGCCAACGCCCCTGGTCGGCACCGGTTTTCGAGGACGACTGGTCGGTCTCGACAGGCATGCGGCGAACATAGGACCTCAGGTTGACCTGAGGTCAATGGCGTATCGTCCCACCATGCCGACACAGGAGCGGAAGCCGGTCCCTGGGCGTGGCCCGACGCCCCACCCGATGCCCGAACCTCGCCCCAACGAGCTGCTCACCGTGGGGGAAGCCGCACACCGCAGTGGCGCCACCGTCGCCGCGCTGCACCACTACGAGGAGCTCGGCTTGCTCACCCCGCAGCGCACCTCAGGCAACCAGCGCCGCTACCCGCGCCACATGCTGCGGCGCATCGCACTGATCCGGATGGCGTCCCACGTCGGCATCCCGCTGGCCGACGTGCGGGAGGCGATGGCCGAGCTCCCCGCCGACCGCGCGCCCAACCGGGCCGAGTGGCGGCAGTTGACGGGACTGTGGCAGGAGGCGATCGAGGAGCGGCTGGCCACCCTCCAGGAGATGCGCGACCAGTTCGTCGCCTGCATCGGCTGCGGGTGTCTGTCCATGGCCCGCTGCTCGATCGTCAACCCGCGCGACCGGCTCGCCCCCCGGCCCCCGGCGTGAACGGCCCGGCGGCCGGCGGCCGGGGGCCCGGCGGCCGGGGGCCCGGCS
>NZ_JASKYT010000376.1:0-6952 GCF_041028275.1 Streptomyces sp. PU-14G | reverse complement strand
TCCCCGTACCGCCCCAAGGCCCGCCGGGTGCCCGGGCGCGGGGCGGCCGTGGGCAGCCGGGCGCGGGGTCACGTGGCGCGCGGACCGGCCGGACGGCCGAGGCGCCGGGTCCGGCCCGTGCCAAGGGAGCCTTGGGGCGGTACGGGGAGGACCTCGCGGCGCGACGGCTGCGCGAAGCGGGAATGACGATCCTGGAGCGCAACTGGCGCTGCGCGGAAGGCGAGATCGACCTGATCGCGCGCGACGCGGACGCGGTGGTGATCTGCGAGGTCAAGACCCGCAGGGCCGTTCCCTTCCAGCACCCCATGGCGAGCCTACCGCCGGCGAAGACGGCCCGTCTGCGCCGCCTGGCGGCGCGCTGGCTCACCGAGTGCTGGATCGCCCGTTACGGGCAACCGCCCGTGGGCGGTGTCCGTATCGATCTCGTCGGCATCGTCCTTCCCGACCGTGGTGCGCCCGTGCTCCAGCACGTCCAGGGGGTGGGCTGATGGGGTTCGCCCGTACGTGCGGGGTGGCGCTGGTCGGCGTCGAGGGAGTGCTGGTCGAGGTCCAGGCCGACCTGGAGCCGGGGGTCGCCGCCTTCACCCTGGTGGGGCTGCCGGACAAGAGCCTGACCGAGAGCCGGGATCGGGTGCGCGCGGCCGTGGTCAACACCGGAGTGCCCTGGCCGCAGAAGAAGCTCACCGTGGGCCTCAGCCCCGCTTCGGTACCGAAGGGCGGCAGCGGCTTCGACATCGCGGTCGCGTGTGCCGTCCTGGCAGCGGCCGAACGCATCGACCCGCGCGAGATCGCCGAGGTGGTGATGATCGGCGAACTGGGCCTTGACGGCCGCGTACTGCCGGTGCGGGGTGTCCT
The DNA here is from genome assembly GCF_041028275.1 of Streptomyces sp. PU-14G. Taxonomy (NCBI): domain Bacteria; kingdom Bacillati; phylum Actinomycetota; class Actinomycetes; order Kitasatosporales; family Streptomycetaceae; genus Streptomyces; species Streptomyces sp. PU-14G. Next base: position 6,097 of record NZ_JASKYT010000376.1, on the reverse strand, counting down.
GCCCGCCGTCCTGGCGGCGGCCGACGCGGGGTACCGGCAGGTGGTCGTGCCCGAACAGACGGCGGCCGAGGCGTCGCTGGTCCCGGACGTCTCCGTGGTGGGCGTGCGCAGCCTGGGCCAGCTCATCGCGGTGCTCAACGACGAGCCGGTGCCCGAGGAGCCGGAGCGCCCGGACGCAGGCCTGCCCGGAACCGTCCACGCGGGTCTCGCCGGGCTCCCCGCCGCAGCGCCCGGGCTGACGGGACTGCTGGCCGAGGAGCGCCCTCTCGACCTGGCCGAAGTCACCGGACAACGGCATGCGCGGCGCGCCTTGGAGATCGCCGCGGCCGGACGCCACCACCTCTTCTTCAAGGGCCCACCGGGTGCCGGGAAGACCATGCTGGCCGAGCGCCTGCCGGGTCTGCTGCCTCCACTCAGCCGCAAGGAAGCACTGGAGGTGACGGCCGTGCACTCGATCGCGGGGGCGCTGCCGCCGGGCCAACCGCTGGTCGCCCGGCCGCCCTACTGCGCGCCGCACCATTCGGCGACCATGGCGTCACTGGTCGGCGGAGGTTCCGGTGTGCCCCGCCCCGGCGCGGTCTCGCTCGCCCACCATGGCGTTCTCTTTCTGGACGAGGCCGCGGAATGCAGCGCCCGAGTCCTGGATGCGATGCGGCAGCCCCTGGAGTCCGGGCACGTCCTGGTGGCGCGGGCCGCGGGCATGATGCGCATGCCGGCCCGTTTCCTGCTCGCCCTGGCCGCGAATCCCTGTCCCTGCGGACTACACGGCAGCGCCGCTGCCGCGTGCGAGTGCAGGCCTGCTTCGGTGCGCCAGTACCGTGCCAGGCTCTCGGGACCACTGCTGGACCGGGTCGATCTTCGGGTCCTGGTCGAGCCGCTCGCCCGCTCCGAGCTGATGGCGGCCGTCGGGGGCGGGGAGCCCACCGCCGTGGTGGCCGCCCGCGTGCTGGAAGCGCGGGACCGCGCCGCCACGCGGTACGCCGGCACACCGTGGCAGACCAACAGCGACGTGCCGGGTCACGAGCTGCGCACCCGCCATCCCGCGCTGCCGGGGGCGCTCAACGAGGCGGAGGACGAGTTGGAGCGCGGCATACTCACCGCTCGTGGTCTCGACCGGGTGCTGCGGGTCGCGTGGACGGTCGCCGACCTGGCAGGCCACGACAGGCCGACCCGTAGCGACGTCAACTACGCACTGGCGCTGCGGACCGGCGTCCACCGAGGCGCCCTCGTCCCGGAGGTGCCCGCATGACCGGCGACGGCACACGGCCGACGAAGCGGCCCCGCCCCCGGCCGGGTTCCGCGCCCCGCACACGCTCGTCTCGCTCCACAGCCCCCACCACCTGCGCATCCTCGTCAGACACGGACACGGACACGGACACGGACACGGTCACCGGCACGGACCTGGACATCGACACCGCAGATTCCGCAGATTCCGCAGATTCCTCGGAGGCCTCGGAGACCGCGGAGGCCTCGGAGACCGCGGGGCCGGCGAACGCCCCGGCACGGGTCGCGACGACGCCGCGGAGGCCCCGGAGAGAGTCCTCCGCGTGGTCGGAGCGGCTGGCCCGAGCGGCCCTGGCCCGCATCACCGAACCGGGGGACGAGCAGATGGGTCGGTGGGTCGCGGCCCATGGCGCGTGCGCGGTGGTCGAAGCGGTGCGCGGATCGGGGGCGCCGCTCGACGGCGCCGGCGAACAGCGCTGGGCAGGGTTGCGACTGCGGGCCGCCGATGCCCGGCCCGACGTGGACCTCGCCGCCATCGAGCGGCTCGGTGGCCGGTTCGTCTGCCCCGGTGACCCGGAATGGCCGAGTCAGCTGGCCGACCTCGGCCCTGCGCAGCCCCTCGGACTGTGGGTCAACGGAGTTCCGTCGCTGCGTGTGTGGGCGCTGCGTTCGGTGGCGCTTGTCGGCGCCCGCGCCTGCACCGAATACGGCGCCCACTGCGCCGCCGTGCTCGCCGCCGGCCTGGCCGAGCGAGGGTGGACGGTCGTCTCCGGAGCCGCCTACGGCATCGACGCGGCAGCGCACCGAGGCGCTCTCGCCGGTCGCGGGCCCACTGTGGGCGTCCTGGCGTGCGGGGTGGATGTCGCCTACCCACCCGGAAACCAGGAGTTGATCCGGGCGCTGGGAGAGCGCGGTCTGCTCGTGGCCGAACTGCCGCCGGGTGCTCATCCGACCCGCAGCAGGTTCGTCCTGCGCAACCGCGTGATCGCGGCGCTCACCCGGGGCACGGTCGTGGTCGAGGCCGCGCTGCGCAGTGGCGCGCTGGTCACGGCGCGCCGCGCGATCAGGCTGGGGCGCCACGTCATGGGTATGCCGGGCCCGGTCACCTCCGGCCTCTCGCAGGGCGTGCACGAACTCCTGCGCGGTGAGGCCACGGTGGTCACCGATCCCGCCGAAGTGATCGAGCTCGTCGGAGCGATGGGAGAGCTCGCTCCCCGCCGCCGGGGGCCCGCCGTACCGCGCGACGCGCTGAGTCGCAGCGCCTCCCTTGTGCTGGAAGCGGTCCCGGGGCGAGGCGTGAGCGACCCGGCCCAAATTGCCCGCTCCGCGGGTGTACCCGCCGGAGTCGTCCTCGCCCGGCTCCATGAGCTGCGAGCCCTCGGGTTCGTCGAACGGGACGGTGACCACTGGCAGTTGGCCCGCTACCGCAAGGGGCACACCATCGAGTGATGAGGCGGTCCTTGACCTGGGGCTATCGGGTGAAAAGCTGAGCCGTGCGCCCTCGCCGGGGCGGCACGGGCCATGCGAGGCTCCGCACCCTGGCCCGTGCCCGGTCACCCGCACCGCGCCCGCCGTGCGGCCCTGCCGGGACATGGCGGCACAGAGCACGCCAGCACGGAGGAGGAAGAACGATACGTCGCACGTTGCGACGCCGCGGTCACGTTACGCTCACACCGTCTCCCCGCGAGACGCACGTGTCCGCGCATCAACAGACCACCACTACCCAGCAGAACGGCTCAAGGCGACGTATGCCTCAGCACATCTCCGGGCCCGACCGCACAGCCGCAGCGGCTTCCGCCGCCACACGCGCCGTGGTCGACGACAACGCGCCCAGGACTGCGCCCAGCTCGCTGGATGAACTCTGGCGGTCCTACAAGGCCACAGCCGACAGCAGGCTGCGTGAACAGCTGATCCTGCACTATTCGCCGCTGGTCAAGTACGTCGCGGGCCGAGTCAGTGTGGGCCTGCCCGCCAACGTGGAGCAGGCCGACTTCGTCTCTTCCGGGGTGTTCGGACTCATCGACGCCATCGAGAAGTTCGACCCCTCCCGCTCCATCAAGTTCGAGACCTACGCCATCACCCGCATCCGGGGGGCGATGATCGACGAACTGCGGGCGCTCGACTGGATTCCGCGTTCGGTGCGTCAGAAAGCCCGTGCGGTGGAGCGTGCGTACGCCACTCTGGAAGCCAAGCTCCGGCGCAGCCCGTCGGAGGCCGAGGTGGCCGGCGAGATGGGCATCGAGACGGAGGAACTGCACGGCGTCTTCAGCCAGTTGTCGCTGGCCAACGTCGTCGCCCTCGAAGAGCTCCTGCACGTCGGCGGTGACGGGGGAGACCGGCTGAGCCTCGTGGACACTCTCGAGGACACCGCCGCGGACAACCCCGTAGAGGTCGCGGAGGACCGCGAACTGCGCCGCTTGCTTGCCCGGGCCATCAACACCCTGCCGGACCGCGAGAAGACGGTGGTCACTCTCTACTACTACGAGGGCCTCACCCTCGCCGAGATCGGCCAGGTGCTCGGAGTCACCGAGAGCAGAGTCAGCCAGATCCATACCAAATCGGTTCTGCAGCTCCGCGCCAAGCTCGCCGACGCCGGCCGCTGATGTGTCGGCCGACCCCCGTACGTCCACGGGGGGGCGCGGCTCTGCCGGGTCCGGGACAGGCCCGCAGGATCGATTCGCCGGGACTCGTGTGAACCGTGGACCAGGGTCCGTAAGCTGGAGCCGTGCCCAGGATTCGAGCGGCCTCCGTGGCCGAGCACCGGAACATGCAGCGCGCGGCCCTGCTGGACGCCGCCCGGTCGCTGCTGTCCGAGGGCGGGACCGAAGCCCTGACCTTTCCCGCCCTCGCCCAGCACACCGGCCTCGCGCGCTCCTCCGTGTACGAGTACTTCCGCTCCCGCGCCGCAGTCGTGGAAGAGCTGTGCGCCGTCGACTTCCCGGTGTGGGCGGCCGAGGTGGAGTCGGCGATGCGGGCCGCGGAGACGCCGGAAGGCAAGGTCGAGGCCTACGTCCGTCAGCAGCTCGCACTCGTCGGGGACCGCCGCCACCGCGCCGTCGTCGCGATCTCCGCGGGTGAGCTGGACGCGGGGGCCCGCGAACGGATCAGGGCCGCGCACGGGGGACTGATCTCCATGGTCGTCGAAGCACTCGGCGATCTCGGCCACGAGCAGCCCCGCCTTGCCGCGATGCTCCTCCAGGGGGTCGTGGACGCGGGGGTGCGCCGCATCGAGCTGGGCGCCGCCGAAGCGCCCGAGCAGATCGCCGAAGCCGCCGTCTCCATGGCGCTGAACGGCGTGCGCGGCTGACCCCGCTGTTACGGCTGAGTTTGCTGCTGCCTCTGCTGCCTTCGCTGTCGCGGCTGTCGGCGTCGTTGCGGCGGTGCGACGTCGGCAGCGTGGGCGACGTCGGCAGCGTCGGCGTCGTGGCCTTCGCGGCTCTGGCGGAAGCCGATGTCGTACCCCGCCGTCCGGTTCGGCTTCGCAAGAGGCGGTGGGCCCAGAGCGCGCAGGCGGTCAGCGCGGCTGTCGCGCTCCAGGTGGCGAGGTCGCCCGGGTCGGTGGAGGGGGCCGGAGAGGCTTTCCGGGGCGGAGCGGCGATGCCCTTGCCCGTCTTCGACTCCTGCCCTTCCTGCCCTCTCGCCGCTTCGGGGACCGGCACCCCGAAGATCGGGAGCAGCCGGGATCGGCCGCCCAGCAGGGAAGCGGGCAACAGGGAGAGCGGATCGAGGTAGCGGTCGCCGCGCAGGAGTCCCCAGTGCAGACACGTGCGGGGACAGTGCTGCCCGCGAACGACCGTTCCGACCTTCTCGCCGGCCTCCACTCGGTCGCCCTTGTGCACGGAAGGCCGCACGGGCTGGTAGGTCGTTCGCAGCGGCGGCCGGCCCGTTCCCGACAGCTCGATCGAGACGACCCCGCGTCCCGCGACCTTCCCCGCGAAGGAAACCTTCCCCGCAGCCACCGCCCGCACCGGTTGGCCCGGGCGGGCCGCGAGGTCCACCCCCCGGTGGCCGGGGGCCCACCGCTGGGGCGGTGGATCCCAGCCGCGGGGCACGCGTGGCCGCCGGGCGCCGTCCGCCCCTTCGACCGGCCAGTTCCGGCCGACGGCCCGGCGGCCGGTTCGGTGCGCGGCTGCCGAGCCCTCCGCGTGTTGCCGGGGAACTCCCGCACCCGCGGGCGTGGGGTGGGCATCGGGTGCGGGAGGTTTGGATGGCCATGGCGTGCTGGGCGGGACGGCGGCGAAGCTCACCGTCGGCCACGCCCCCAGCCACACCAGCGCCAGCGCGCCGAGGACCGCTCCGGACCGCAGCAGCGCGCGTGATGTGGCGCAGCGGGCGCTCCTTTCCTGGGGCCGGGCGTTGCGCCGTGTGGGAAAGGCGGCAAAGAGGGAGAGAAAGGCCCGGGCGCTCACCGGAGCAATCCGTACCTCTCCGCTCGGCAGCCACGACGGCCGCGTGCTGGTGCGTGCCCCCTCGGCCGGGGGCCTGTGCCATGTCATGCGGAAACCGTCGCGCGGATCGCCGGCCTTCGGGGATCATGGCCGGGATCTGTGGACAACTGGAGGGTTGTGGACAACGCCGTCACTCGTGTGAGTGGGTGGGACCGTCGCCAGAGGCCCCGTACACGCCTCAGCCCACCCGTGCGTGACCGACCTGCCCTCCGCTCCCACTAAGCTCCTGCCCCTTCCATCCCCGGGACCTCTTCCACCACCGGGACCTCTTCTGTCCCCAGGGCCTCTGCCGCCCCCGGGACCCCTCCCGTCCCCCCCCCCCCCCCCCCCCCCCCCCCCCCCCCCCCCCCCCCCCCCCCCCCCCCCCCCCCCCCCCCGCCGTCACTCGTGTGAGTGGGTGGGACCGTCGCCAGAGGCCCCGTACA
>NZ_JASKYT010000375.1:0-5853 GCF_041028275.1 Streptomyces sp. PU-14G | reverse complement strand
CACCGAGTTCAAGTCGATGATCCAGCGGACGGACGAGAGCAAGCTCGTGCCCGCGCCGAAGCTCACCGACCGGGAGCTGGAGGTCCTCAAGCTGGTGGCGACCGGGATGAACAACCGCGACATCGCTAAAGAGCTGTTCATCAGCGAGAACGGGCCGGTGGGTCGGTGGGCTGGCGGGTCAGCGGGTCAGCGGGCCCGCCGGGAAGTCTGAGCGGTCCGCCGGAAAGCCGGAGCGGCGTGTCAGGAAAACCGCAGGCCTTTCGACCGCTCGCTCGGCCTGTCGGCTGCTCACTCAGGGCCCTGGTTGGGGTGCTCACTCAGGGCCCCGGTCGGGCTGTTCACTCAGAGCCCCCGGTCGGGGTGCTCGCTCGCAGCTCCGGAATGCTGCTCGCTCAGAGCCCCAGTGTGTCGAGGGCCGAGCGGAGGCGGGGGCGCAGCGGTTCTGGGTCGCAGCGCTCCACGCGCACCGCGTCGCAGCCCACCCAGGAGGCGGCCTCCCCCAGCGCCCGTGCCATCGGCTCGACGGCTTTGGCGCTGGCCATCGACAGTTGGCGGGCGATCAGCGTCCTCCCCTCGCGGGCAGGGTCGACCCGCCCGCAGAGCCTGCCCCCGGCGAGCAGGGGCATGGCGAAGTAGCCGTGGACCCGCTTCGGCTTGGGCACGTAGGCCTCCAGCCGGTGGGTGAAGTCGAAGATCCGTTCGGTGCGGGGCCGGTCCCAGATCAGGGAGTCGAACGGCGAGAGCAAGGTGGTGCGGTGCCGGCCGCGGGGGGCACTCTCCAGCGCCGCCGGATCGGCCCAGGCGCGACGCGGCCAGCCCTGCACCTCGACCGGCACGAGACCGGTCTCGGCCACCACGGACTCCACCTGCTCGGCCTTGAGCCGGTGGTAGTCGGCCAGGTCGGCACGGGTGGCGATCCCCAGCGCGGCGCCCGCCTGTGCCACCAGACGGCGCAGGCACTCGCTCTCGTCCAGGTCGTCGTGGAAGAGGGACTCGGGGACGGCGCGTTCGGCCAGGTCGTAGACGCGCTTCCAGCCGCGCCGCTCGCTCACGACGACCTCGCCGATGTCCAGCAGCCACTCCACGGCGATCTTGCGCTCCGACCAGTCCCACCACTCGCCGCCCCTGCGGCCACCACCCAGCTCGGCCGTCGTCAGCGGCCCCTCGGCCTGGAGCTGCGCGCGGACGGCGGCGCATGAGCCCTCGCGGTCCTTCATGACGTGCCAGCGGTGACCGCGCTCCCGGAAGGCGCGGCGGCGGAAGGCGAAGTGAGGCCACTCCTCGATCGGCAGCACGCAGGCGGCATGCGACCAGTACTCGAAACTGTGCGCGCCCGTCCAGTAGGCCGCGTCCACCGTCTGGCGTCCCACCGGGCCCAGGCGGGCGTAGGGCACCAGCTCGTGCGACCGGGCCAGCACCGAGATGGTGTCCAGCTGCACCGCCCCCAGGCTCCGCAGCACGCCGCGCACCCCCGCCCGCCGGTCGGGCGCGCCCAGCAGGCCCTGCGCCCGCAGTGCGATGCGCCGCGCCTCGTCGGCGGAGAGGGAAACCGTGGGAGGAGGGGTCGCGGACGCGGTGCCGGTGAGGCCTGTGGTCATACGCGTCACCCTAAGTGGACCCACTGACAACGCACTTCCGCTCCCGCACGACCGCCCGCACGGCCTCAACGGCTCCCGCGAGAGCCCCTCCCGTCCAGCTTCCTCGGGTCCCGGATTGCGGTATTCCGGGCCGGTCCCGGAACCGGGCCGGTCCCGGCCCCGGGCCGGTCCCGGCCCCGGAACCGGCAGACACGGGCGGTGGTCAGTGGTGGTGCGGTCGGCGAGGGGAGGGGAGGTACGGGGTGTCGAGGGGGAGTCCCCAGTCGGAGGGGAGCAGGGCGCCGATGCGCGCGTCGCGCCGTGTTCCTCTGTGCACGATGCGTGCGCGTTGGACGCCTTCCTCCACGAACCCGATGCGGCGCGCCACGGCACGGGAGCCCTCGTTGTCGGCCTGGGCGACCCACTCCAGACGTTCCACGCCCAGTGAGGTGAACGCCCACTCGGCGACGGCGCGCCCGGCCTCGGCCGTGCAACCCTTGCGCCGGTGTCCGCGTGCCGTCCAGAAGCCCAGCTCGGCCCGGCGTTCGGCGGTGCGCAGTGCCGACAGCGCGACCAGGCCCATGGAACCGACGAGTTGACCGTCGCGGGTGAAGACGCCGAAGTTGTACATGGTGTCGTCCCGCCAGCCGGCCGGGTTGGCGACGGTCACGAACTCCTCGGCGTCGGCGAGTGTGTACGGTTCCGCTACGGGGACGTAACGCTGGATGTCCGGGTCGTCACACGCGGCGGCCACTGCCTCGGCGTCTCCCCGCTCGAAGGGGCGCAGGAGGAGCCGTTCGGTGCGCAGTGTGATGGGTTCCATAGTCAGATTGTGCAGCCGCGCTCCCCGGCACCTTCCGGGCCTCCGGCACGTTGGGGGTACAGGGTCAGTCGTCCCTCGCATACGATGGCCGGTGCGGTTCAGGGCCTCGGCATGGAGAGGACCTCGCGGATCCGCACCGAACATCCGCACTGACCCGTGCAGACCGTGCCAGGCCCGACCGGCAAGGAGCCACCCTAAGTGTCCGTCTTCGGCAAGCTCATGCGCGCAGGTGAAGGGAAGATCCTGCGCAAGCTGGACCGCGTCGCGCGGCAGGTGAATTCCATCGAAGAGGACTTCGTCGACCTGTCGGACGCGGAGCTGCGCGCGCTCACGGACGAGTACAAGGAGCGGTACGCCGAGGGCGAGTCCCTGGACGACCTGATGCCGGAGGCCTTCGCGACCGTCCGCGAGGCCGCCAAGCGCGTGCTGGGCGAGCGGCACTACGAGGTGCAGCTGATGGGCGGCGCCGCGCTGCACCTCGGTTACGTGGCGGAGATGAAGACCGGCGAGGGCAAGACGCTGGTCGGCACGCTGCCGGCGTATCTGAACGCGATCTCCGGCGACGGCGTGCACATCATCACGGTCAACGACTACCTGGCGCAGCGCGACTCCGAGTGGATGGGCCGCGTGCACCGCTTCCTCGGGCTGACCGTCGGCTGCATCGTCGCCAACATGAGCCCGGCCGAGCGCCGCGAGCAGTACGCGTGCGACATCACGTACGGCACGAACAACGAGTTCGGCTTCGATTACCTGCGCGACAACATGGCGTGGTCGAAGGACGAACTGGTGCAGCGGGGCCACAACTTCGCCATCGTCGACGAGGTCGACTCCATCCTCATCGACGAGGCCCGTACGCCGCTGATCATCTCCGGCCCCGCCGACCAGGCCACGAAGTGGTACAGCGACTTCGCGAAGCTGGTCAAGCGCCTGGAGAAGGGCGAGCCTGGCGATCCGCGCACCCAGAAGCCCGAGACGGGCGACTACGAGGTGGACGAGAAGAAGCGCACCGTCGCCATCCACGAGTCGGGCGTCACCAAGGTCGAGGACTGGCTGGGCATCGACAACCTCTACGAGTCGGTCAACACGCCGCTGGTGGGGTATCTCAACAACGCGATCAAGGCCAAGGAGCTCTACAAGAACGACAAGGACTACGTCGTCATGGACGGCGAAGTCATGATCGTCGATGAGCACACCGGCCGCATCCTGGCGGGCCGCCGCTACAACGAGGGCATGCACCAGGCGATCGAGGCCAAGGAGGGGGTGGAGATCAAGGACGAGAACCAGACGCTCGCCACGATCACCCTCCAGAACTTCTTCCGCCTCTACAGCACCCTCTCCGGCATGACCGGTACGGCCATGACCGAGGCGGCCGAGTTCCACCAGATCTACAAGCTCGGCGTGGTCCCGATCCCGACGAACCGGCCGCTGGCCCGTAAGGACCAGGCCGACCTGATCTACCGCACCGAGGTCTCCAAGTTCGACGCGGTGGTCGACGACATCGTCGAGAAGCACGAGAGCGGCCAGCCGATCCTCGTGGGCACCACCTCGGTTGAGAAGTCGGAGTACCTGTCCAAGCAGCTCACCAAGCGCGGCGTCGCACACCAGGTGCTCAACGCGAAGAACCACGAGCGCGAGGCCCTGATCGTCGCCGAGGCGGGCCGCAAGGGCTCCGTCACGGTGGCCACCAACATGGCGGGCCGAGGCACCGACATCAAGCTCGGCGGCAACGCCGAGGGCATGGCGGAGAACGAACTGCGCGAGCGCGGCCTCGACCCCAACGAGCACGTCGAGGAGTGGGCTGCCGCGCTGCCCACCGCGCTGGACAAGGCCGAGAAGTCGGTCAAGGCCGCCGTCGACGAGGTCAAGGAGCTCGGCGGCCTCTACGTCCTGGGCACCGAGCGGCACGAGTCCCGCCGGATCGACAATCAGCTCCGCGGCCGTTCGGGCCGTCAGGGTGACCCGGGCGAGTCCCGCTTCTACCTCTCCCTGGGTGACGACCTGATGCGGCTGTTCAAGGCGCAGATGGTCGAGCGCGTGATGTCGATGGCGAACGTGCCCGACGACGTGCCCATCGAGAACAAGATGGTCACCCGCGCGATCGCCTCGGCGCAGTCCCAGGTGGAGCAGCAGAACTTCGAGATCCGCAAGAACGTCCTCAAGTACGACGAGGTGCTCAACCGGCAGCGCGAGGTCATCTACGGCGAGCGCCGCCGCGTCCTGGAGGGCGAGGACCTGCAGGAGCAGGTGGGGCACTTCATGGACGACACGATCGAGGCCTACGTCCAGGCCGAGACGGTCGAGGGCTTCGCCGAGGAATGGGACCTCGACCGGCTGTGGAGCGCCTTCAAGCAGCTCTACCCCGTCAAGGTGACGATCGAGGAGCTGGAGGAGGCCGCGGGCGACCGCGAAGGCATCACGGCCGACTTCATCATCGACTCCGTCAAGGACGACATCCACGAGCAGTACGAAGCCCGCGAGAAGGAGCTCGGCTCCGAGATCATGCGCGAGCTGGAGCGGCGCGTGGTGCTGTCGGTGCTCGACCGCAAGTGGCGCGAGCACCTGTACGAGATGGACTACCTCCAGGAAGGCATCGGCCTGCGCGCGATGGCCCAGAAGGACCCGCTGGTCGAGTACCAGCGGGAGGGCTACGACATGTTCCAGGCCATGATGGACGGCATCAAGGAGGAATCCGTCGGCTACCTGTTCAACCTGGAGGTCCAGGTCGAGCAGCAGGTCGAGGAGGTCCCGGTCGAGGACTCCGTCCCGGCACCGTCCCTGGAGAAGGACAGCGAGCCCCGGGACGCCGTCCCGGCGGGTGCGGGTGCGGGCCCGGCCCCGGCGATCCACGCCAAGGGCCTGGACCAGCCGCAGCGCCCCGACCGCCTGCACTTCTCCGCCCCCACCGCCGAGGGCGGCGTGGTCGAGGGCGACCTGGACGCGGGCACCGCCACGGACGGGGACGAGACCGGCCCCATCCGCTCCCAGGCCGACGGCCTCACCCGCGCGGAGCGGCGGAAGGCCCAGAAGGGCCGCAAGAAGCGCAAGTGACGGCGGCGCGGGGGCGCCGCGCGGCGGCACGCCGACGACACACCTGATGCGGCCCCTCCCGGGCCGCGCCGGGCTGAGGGGCCGGGCACCTGTTGCCCGGCCCCTCAGCCGCGTTCCGGGCCGTGTCCGGGGCCGTGCTCCGGGCCGTGTCCGGGGCCGCTGCCGCTCCGCTGTGGGGGCCGGGGGCTCCTGGTCGGCTCTGGTGCCCCTGCACGCCCCCCCGGGGCTTTTCAGCCCTCTGAGGGGCTCCCCGGGACCCTGCACGGCTCCTGCGCGCGAGCCCCGGCCCGAAGCCGCCTGAGCGCTGCCCCGGCTTCCCTGGGCCTCTCAGCCTCCTGGTGCTCCCCAGGCCACCCACCCTTGCGGCCTCCAGGCCCACCTTGCGACCTCCCGGGCCCCCGGGCC
>NZ_JASKYT010000374.1:0-7453 GCF_041028275.1 Streptomyces sp. PU-14G | reverse complement strand
GCCCCGCCTCCTGGCCCGGCAGCTGCGCCGCCTGCGCCCCCAGGCCACCTACCTGACCCCGCCTCAACTGCGGGCCGCCCTCGCGGCGGACGCCCGCTTCACCGGGCGGGTGTGGACCGGCTCGGCGCCCGCGGGCGCCACGCTGCTCGGCCGCGTGAAGGAGGCCGGAGCTGCGGAGGCCTGGGGCGTGTACGCGCTCACCGAACTCTTCCCGGCAGCCGCCGTCGAGGCGGCGGACAAGGCGGCCTACGAGGGGGACGGCGACCTGCTGGGCGCCCCGCTGCCCGGCGTGGAGGCCAAGACGGGACCGACGGGCGAACTCTTCCTCTCCGGGCCCGGCGCCCGCCACCGCTACCTCGGCGCGGACCCCGACCCGTGGGTGGCCACCGGCGACCGCGCCCACCTGGACGCCCGAGGCCGTCTCGTCCTCGGAGGACGGATGAAGGACATGGTGCTGCGGCGCGCCGAGAACATCTACCCGGGGCTGTACGAACCCGCGCTCCACGTGCCCGGTGTCGACCTCGCGCTGCTCGTCGGCGTCCCCGTGCGGGACGGCGACGAGCAGCTCGTCGCCGTCATCCAGCCCAGCCCCGGCGCCGACCGCCGGCTGCTGCGTGCCGCGCTGCGGGAGCCCCTGCGGCGCATGGGCTCGGCCCGCCCGGACGGCGTGCTCCTCGCCGACATCCCCTTGACCGGGCGGTCACGGAAACCCGACCGCGCGGCGACCGCGCTGCTGGCCGCGGGGCGCCGACGGGAGCTGGCCAACCGATGAGAGCGCCGAGAACCACGCCACCCGGCACGCGAGGGGCTCCGCCCGGCACGCGGGGGACCCCGTCCGGCACGCGAGGGGATCCGCCCGGCACCTCGCGCCGCACCGCGCCCCGCGCCTCCGCACCGGCCGGGGCCGCCCAGCCACCACCCGGCGTGCGGGCCGCGCGGCGCCGCGACCGGCAGGTGTACACCCGTGCGCACCCGCTGCTGTTCGCCCTCCTCGCCGCCGCCCGCCGCCGCCCCGTCGTCCGGCTCGGCCGCACGGCACTGGTGCACGGCACGGACGCCTACCGGCACGCCCTCACCCACCTGCCGCTGGATCGCACGGCGGCCGGGACCACGGGCGGCGCCGTACGCGAACACGCCGGTGGAGGCGCGCTCTTCGACCAAGAGGGCGACGGCCACAGAGGGGCCCGGCGCACCCTCGCCGACGACCTCGGCTCGGCGGGCGTCGCGCGGTTGCGCCCGGTATGGCAGCAGGTCATCACCCGCCGCCTCGCCCCGCTCGCGTCCGGCCACGACATCGACCTCGTCGCCCTGGCCCACGAGTTGGCGGGCGCCACGGTGTGCGCCCTGCTGGGTGTCGCCGCCGAACCGCGGGCGCTCGCGCGGGCCGCGGCCGACGCGGCGGCGGCCACCGTCCGCGACCACCTGCCGGGGCCCCGCCGCCCCGGTGCGTCCCGCGCCGCCGCCCGCGCGACCGCACGGCTGGAGACCCTGCTGGCCCAAGCCTGCGCCCCCACCGGCACGGACCCGTCGGCGCGGGGCCGGTCGGCGTCCGGCCGGCCCACGGCGGACCTTCCCGAGGCGCCCGGCCGGGCCGGCGACGGGCTGCGGGCCATGGTCGCGGTCGCCGCCGTCACCACGACGGTCGCGGCGCTGCCCCGGGCCGCCGCCTGGTGCGCGGATGCCGGGCTGTGGGAGGAGGCCGGTGACCGGCGGGCGCGGGACGCGCTCGTCGGCGAGCTCCTGCGGGTGACGGCGCCTTCGCCGCTGCTGCCGCGGGTGGCGGGCGCCCCGGGGACGCTCGAAGGCTGTCCGGTACGGGGCGGCGACCGGCTGATTCTGGTGGCGCGGCACGCTGTCCGCGCCCACCGCGACGCGCCGTGCGCCGCCGCTCCCGCGCCGGCCGCCGTGGCGCAGCTCGTCTTCGGGGCGGGGCCGCACGCGTGCCCGGGTGCCCGGCTGGCGCGGGCGCAGCTCGCCGACCTGCTGGCCGCGCTGGCCCCCTACCGCCCTGCCGTCGTCCGCGCCCGCGCCGACCGCCGAGCGGCTCTCCCCGCCTGGCGCACGCTCACCGTCCGCGCCCGCGCCAACACCGACCCCCGCGCCAACACCGGCCCCCGCGCCGGTGCCGGCCCCCGCGCCGGTGCCGCGCCCGCGGAGCGGCCCCGCCGCACGCCGCCCGAGCACCACCCGGGGCCACCGGGACACGGCTGCGGACCACCGGGAGACCGCGCCACTCGTCGGACAGGGGAGGAACCGTGACCACGATCGCTGTCACCGGAGCGAGCGGCTTCTGCGGCAGTTACGTCGCGCGGGCCGCCGCCGCGCAGGGCGCCGAGGTGGTGTGCGTGGGCCGGCGGCCAGGGCCCGTCGGCCGTCACGTGTACTGGGACGCGGCGCTGGGCCGGGCGCCGGACCTGGGCGGGGCCGAGGCGGTGGTGCACTGCGCCGCCGCCGTGGGCGACCCGGTGCCGGGCTCGCCCGGCGAGGCGGCGATGCGCGCGGTCAACGTGGAGGGGACGGCCGCACTGCTTGAGGCCGCGGCGGGCAGGCCCCTGGTGTGGGTGAGCAGCGCCAGCGTCTACGCGCCGGGACCGGAGCGGGCGCGGCTGCGGGAAGAGCACCCGGTGGGCGCCCAGCTGAACGCCTACGGGCGCACGAAGGCGGCGGGCGAGGCGCTGGCCCTGTCCGCCGGTGCGGTGGTGCTGCGGCCCCGCGCGGTGTACGGCGTGGGCGACCCGCATCTGGCGCCGCGGCTCCTGGCACGGGTCAGGCGCGGCCTGTTGCTGCTGCCGGGCCGTGACGTGCGGCTGAGCCTGACGGCTGTGGAGAACCTGGCCGACGCCTGCCTGGCCGCCGCGGGCGCCGGTTGGCCGCCGGGCGCCTACAACATCGCGGACCCGGTGCCCTACAGCCGGGACGAGGCGGTCCGCACCGTGCTGGCCGCCCACGGGGTGCACGCCCGTGTCGGGCACCTTCCCGCGGCTCTCGCCCGCGCGGCGGCGGCGGTCGTCGAGCGGGCGGCGCGGCGGCGTCCGCTCGGCGAGCCGCCGCTCACCCGCTACGCCGTCGAACAGCTGGCGCACGGCGTCGTCCTGGACGTCACCAGGGCCCGCCGCCAGGGCTGGACGGCACAGCGCACCCTGGCCGACTACGCCCGGGCTCTCGAGGCGGGACCCCGGCCCGGAGCCGACCGCCCCCCGGCCGACTAGCCGCGGCCGGTGGACCGTCCGGCGCGTTCGACGTGGTCGACCAGCAGTCGGGCGTCGTCCTCGGACAGGTCGATGCCGAAGGGGTCGGCGAACAGCTTGGGCAGCTCCGAGGGCTCGACGGTGCGTTCCTCCTCGGGGGCCAGGCCGGTGGCGGCGGTGGTCGTCCAGGTGAGGCCGTCGAGCTGGTCGGTGCGGTCGGCGCGTACCCGCTGGAGGAAGGGGCGGCGGTTGAAGGGGGAGTGGGAGCTGGTGGCGATGAAGTGGTTGCCGAGCGCGTAGTCGGCCGGGTACTGCGGGTTCTCGGTGAAGGTGTGCCGCGCCATCCAGCCGCCGTCGGCGTCCTGCTGGTGCAGCATCCAGCCCTCGGCTCGCGGGGTGACCTCGGTGTGCCGCAGCAGGAACCTGCGCCCCTCGACGGTCGGCTCGTTGCCGTCCACCAGTTCGATGATGTCCAGGGGGCTGGTGCCGAAGCCGATGTCGCTCAGCCAGCGGCGCCCCTCGACGGTGACGAGCAGCATCGCGTGCGTCGCCGGGAGGATCTTGTCCGTGCCCATGCGGGTCCGGCCCGAGACGGCGGTGAAGGTGAAGCCGAGCCGCTCCAGCGCCGCCGCGTAGAGCACGGTGTGCTCGAAGCAGTAGCCGCCCTGGCCGCGGCGCACCAGCTTGTCCTGGACGTCGGCCAGGTCCAGCGAGACCGGCCGGTGCAGGAAGCAGTCCAGGTTGCCCCAGCGCACCGACAGGACGTGGGCCCGGTGCAGCGCGCGCAACGTCTCCAGGGTGGGGGTGCGCTGCCCCTCGTATCCCAGCCGCGCCAGGTAGGCGTCCAGGTCCAGTTGATCGCCGTGCCACATCGGGCGGGCTCCTCCGTTCGCGGTGGTCGGTGGGACGACGCGTCCCCTCCACCGAACTCGAACAAAGGGGCGACTATTCCGGTGTGCGCACATCCGAACCACCGGAACAGCCGCCCGTCCCTGCCGGACCCGGGCCACGGGCTCGGCCCCGCGGCCCGGATCCGCGGCCTGGCTACAGCCCCGTCGCCCGCCGCAGGTCGTCCTTGAAGCGGTCCAGCACCGCCGCGGCACGCTCACGCGCGGGCCCCAGACCGGCGGCCTCGCCCACCGGAACCACGACCTCCAGATAGCACTTGAGCTTGGGCTCGGTCCCGCTCGGCCGCACCACCACGCGGCCACCGCCGACCCCGTCCGCACCGGCCAGCCAGTAGCGCAGCCCGTCCGTCGGCGGCAGCGACTCGGTGCCCCGGGTGAGGTCGTCCACGCGGGCGACCCCGAGCCCGCCCAGCGCCGTCGGCGGCTCGGCGCGCAGCCGCTCCATCGCCGAACCGATCAGCGACAGGTCGTCCACCCGCACGGAAAGCTGGTCGGTGGCGTGGACGCCGTACTCGACGTCGAGGTCGTCCAGCAGATCGGTCAGGGTGCGCCCCGCCTGCTTCAGCTCGGCGGCGAGCTCGGCGACCAGCAGCGCCGCCGTGATGCCGTCCTTGTCGCGGACACCCTCCGGGTCGACGCAGTAGCCCAGCGCCTCCTCGTAGCCGTACCGCAGTCCGTCGACGCGGGCCAGCCACTTGAACCCCGTCAGCGTTTCCGTGTACGGCAGCCCGGCGGCCTCGGCGATGCGCTCCAGCAGCGAAGAGGAGACGATCGTCGTCGCGAACGTGCCCTTGGCGTGCTTGTGGATCAGGTGGGTGGCCAGCACCGCGCCCACCTGGTCGCCGCGCAGCATCCGCCAGCCGTCCTCGGCCGCCGCGTCGGGCACGGCGACGCCGCAGCGGTCGGCGTCCGGGTCGTTGGCGATGATCACGTCGGGGCGCTCGCCGTGCTCGGCCTCCCAGGCACGCGCGGTCGCGTACGCGCGCTCCATCGCGCCCGGCTCCTCCGGATTGGGAAACGCCACCGTGGAGAAGTCCGGATCGGGCTCGGCCTGCTCGGCGACCGGCACCGGCGAGGGGAAACCCGCCCGCTCGAACGCCAGCCGCGCCGTCTCGTGTCCCACACCGTGCATCGCGGTGTGCACCACCCGCACCTCGCGCGGTGACCCCTCGGTGAGGACGGCACCCGTACGCGCCAGGTAGGCGTCGAGCACCTCGGTGCCGAGCACCTGCCAGCCTGACTCGGCCCGCACCACACCCGCCAGGGGGCCGACGGAGGAGATCTGGGCCGCGATCTCCCCGTCGGCGGGCGGCACGATCTGCAGTCCGTCACCCAGGTAGACCTTGTAGCCGTTGTCGCGCGGCGGATTGTGACTGGCCGTGACCATGATCCCGGCGGCGGCGCCCAGATGCCGCACCGCGAAGGCGAGCACCGGAGTGGGCAGCGGCGACGGCAGCACCGCCGCGCGCAGGCCCGCGCCGACCATGACCGCGGCGGTGTCGCGGGCGAAGTCGGCGCTCTTGTGCCGTGCGTCGTAGCCGACGACGACCAGCGGCTCCTCGCCCTGCGCGGCGGCGCCGGCCCGGTGAGCCCGCAGGTGAGCGGCGATCCCGGCGGCGGCGCGGATGACGACGGAGCGGTTCATCCGCATCGGGCCCGCACCCAGCTCGCCGCGCAGGCCCGCCGTGCCGAACTGGAGGGTGCCGGAGAACCTCTCCCGCAGCTCCTCCACCGCCCGGGCGTCGACGAGCTCGGCCAGCTCCTGCCGGGTCTGCGGGTCGGGGTCCTCGGCCAGCCAGTCGCGGGCCCGGGCCAGCAGCGCCTCGTCGGAATCCGGAGCCTGCGCCCCGGGCCCGGGCGCCTCGCCCGCGCCCCGTACCCCGGTGGCCTCACCGGCCCCGCCGGACCGTGCGTCGTCCCGCCGGCCGTCGCTCATCGTGTCTGTCCTGCCTTTCGCGGTGGAGAGCTGGAGAGGGAACTGCGGACGCGGCCTCAGAGCCGCTGAAGCACCTGCGCCAGCAGCGTGCCCATGCGGGAGGCCGAGTCGCGGCCCGCCTGCAGGACCTCCTCGTGGTTGAGGGGCTCGCCCGTCATGCCCGCCGCGAGGTTGGTGACGAGGGAGACACCGAGCACCTCGGCGCCCGCCTCCCGCGCCGCGATGGCCTCCAGCACGGTGGACATGCCCACCAGGTCACCGCCGATGGTGCGGACGAAACCGATCTCCGCGGGCGTCTCGTAGTGCGGCCCGGGGAACTGGACGTAGACGCCCTCTTCCAGCGTCGGGTCGATCTCCTGGCACAGCGCCCGCAGCCGCGGCGAGTACAGATCGGTCAGGTCGACGAAGTTGGCGCCGACGATGGGGGAGGCGGCGGTCAGGTTGATGTGGTCGCTGATGAGCACCGGCTGACCCGGGCGCATGCCCTCGCGCAGGCCGCCGCACCCGTTGGTCAGGACGATGGTCTTGCAGCCCGCCGCCACGGCCGTGCGCACCCCGTGCGCGACGGCCGCGACACCGCGGCCCTCGTACGCGTGCGTACGGCCGAGGAAGACGAGCGCGCGCTTGCCGCCCACCGTGTGGGAGCGGATCTTGCCCGCGTGCCCCGCGGCGGTCGGCGGCGGGAAGCCCGGCAGCTCGGTGACGGCCAGTTCGTGGTCGGGGACCCCGAGCGCGTCGGCCGCGGGCACCCAGCCCGAGCCCATGACGAGGGCCACGTCGTGGCTCTCCTCGCCGGTCAGGGCCCGCAGCTTGGCCGCGGCCTCGTCGGCGGTGCGGTAGGGGTCGTCGGGGATGCGCGTAGTGGCTGAAGCGTTCACGCGACGAGGGTAGCCCTTTCTCGCCTACGCGCGTAGACGCGGGACGTGAATCCGGACGAACACACGGACGAGCCGCCGCTGAGCGGGCCCTCGTGTGTGCGTTCTGTGCCTGATACACCCAGCTCTCGGGCCACGGCCTGGCCAGTGCCCCGGCCAGCTCCCTGACCAGGCCCTGGCGGAACCCCTAGCAGGGGCGCTTACGCAGCTCCATCACGTAGTCGTGCGGCGCCCCGGCCGACTCCGCCGCGTCCGCGATGTCGCCCAGATAGCGGGCCGAGGGCAGGCCCCCCTCGTACCCGTTGAGCACGTAGCACCACGCGGGCTCCTCGCCGTCCAGCGTGTGCACCCGCACCCGCATCCGCCGGTATATGTCGAGCCCGACACCCTCCCAGCGGTCCATCGAGTCCTCGTCCATCGGAGCGATGTCGTACAGCGCGACGAACAACTGCGACCGCGGCGCCTCCACGAGGGTGGCCAGCGCGCCCTCCCACCCCATGTGCTCCCCACCGAAGGTCAACCGCCAGTCGGTCATCCATCCGGTGC
>NZ_JASKYT010000373.1:0-7631 GCF_041028275.1 Streptomyces sp. PU-14G | reverse complement strand
TCACCGACCGGCTCGTCGAGGTGGCGCTGCGGGCCTTCGCCCCTCGCGGGTGMCKMCGSMCSGSCGCCCGTCGGGGCCAGGCTGCCCGGCTTGTCGGTGACGATGCCCTCGCAGCCCAGCTTCAGCATCCGGTCCCGGTCCGCCCGGCTGTTGACCGTGTGCGACCACACGTAGGTGATACCCGAGCGCACCGCCTTGCGGACGTGCCGGGCGGCCGTCTCGTGGTCGACGCTGAGCATGGTCACGTACCGCTTCCAGCGGGCCGGCCTGTCCTCGGCCAGCTGCCGCGCCGAACGCCACACGGCCGTCAGCAGACCCCGTGCGTGCGCCCGCTCGGCGACCTGGGGATCGTTGGACTCCACCAGCACCGAGCGGGACAGGTGCCGCTCCCGGATGAGCCGCGCCAGCCGGGGCAGCCCGGCGGGGTCCTTCAGCTCCAGCATCAGCAGGCCGCGCCCGCCGAACCTGTCCAGGATCTCCCGCACCGACGGCGGTCGCTCGGGGTGCCAGCGCCCCGGCAAGCCGCGCTCGGGGGTGATCCGCACGTCCTGCCAGTCGTTCCAGTCCAGCGCGCTCACCTTGCCGCTTTTGTCGGTGGTGCGGTCGAGCGTCGCGTCGTGCATGGCCACGAGCGTGCCGTCGCGCAGCTGCCGGATGTCGGTGTCCAGCACCCGCGCGTAGCCGCGCTGGAACGTCGCGGCGAGCCCCTGCATGCTGTTCTCCGGCACCTCCTTGGCGCCGCCCCGGTGCGCCGTGACGGTCGTGCCGGTCAGCTGGGGGGTGCCCGGCAGCCGTGCGTCGGCCCCGCCGTCGCCGCCCGCGCCGGCGCCCTCGGGCCCTGGCCGGGACCGGACGCCCGCCGCGGCCCCCGCTCCTGCGGGCTGCCTCAAGGCCTCCGCCTCCGCCGTCGCCGCAGCCGCCTCGCCGGCCCCCACCACCGGTGCCGTCAGGGCGACCGCGAGAGCCAAGGGGACCAACCGCACCATGGGGACGAAAACCGCCTTTGTGACCATGGACCCAAGTTAGAGGGGACCCGGACGATCCGCCGGGCGGGACGCCCGCCCGGGTGGTCCTCACGAGTGACGCGGCCGACCCCGCGTTCCCGATCGCGCGACGGACAGCGCAGGATAGGGGGGAGTCGTCCGTGATCCGCGGATTGCCCCTCAGCGCGCCGACGCGCTGCGTACCCTCGGAATTCACGATTCGCCCTGGCAGCACAGTCGCGGAGTGAGGCGGTAGATGGAACGCGAGAGCAGGATCGCCCAGTGGCTGCGCCGCCGGGCCGCCCAAGCGGAAGCCGCACGCGGCGGCGACCGTGCCCCTGCGCAGCCGGCCTCGGGCCGCGCGCCCCGGTCACGCCGCTGGTCACCACGCGGCGGCCGGGCGTCCGCAGGCGCCGAGACCGCCGAAGACCGCGCGGACCTCCTGCTCGCCGCCGCCGAGGCCGGCTTCCCCCTCGCCCCGGCCGCCCACCCCTCCGGGTACGGCTGCTCCTGCGTACGGATCGGCTGTCCCACCCCGGGGCGGCACCCTCTCTCCTTCGCCTGGCAGACCCAGGCCACCACCGACCGCGCCCAGCTCGAACGCTGGCTCCACGCCGAACCGCAGGCCAACTTCATCACCGCCACGGGCCGTGCCCACGACGTCCTGGACGTCCCCGCCGAAGCGGGGTACGCGGCGCTGGCCCGGCTGGAGGCCCGCGAGCGCGACAGCGGAGCCGACGGCGCCCTCGGCGGTGAGGCCGGCCCCGGCACGGCCGAGGGCGCCGGCTCCGGTGACGGCGGTGAGACCGGTTCGGGTGTCGTCGCCGAACCCGTGCTCGGGCCGGTCGCGCTGCTGGGCGAGGACCGGATGCTCTTCTTCACCAAGACGCGGGGCAGGCCGGAGGACGAGGACGAGTGGTGGCCCTGCGAGCTGGACAGCCACCCCGAGACGATGGAGGAGCACCCCGGGCTGCGGTGGCACTGCCGGGGCAGCTACGTCCTGATGCCGCCCTCCCGGCTGCCGGACCAGGACGAGGGCGTGCGGTGGCTGCGGCCTCCCGCCGCCGGAGCGCAGCTCCCCGAACCCCTCACCCTGCTGGAAACCCTCACCGACGCCTGCGCGGAGTACGCCATCACCGTGGACGGCCTGGAAGAGCGCGCACCCTGGCCCGCCCGCTGAGCGCCGCGCCCGGTCCAGGCCGCGCGGGCCCGGGCCGGTGGCGCGGGGACGCGGTAGGGGCGCGGCGTGTCAGCTGCCGTGGGCGGAGGTCAGGCCCTCGACGCGGCTGAGGAAGGTCACCTTGCCGTTGGACTTCTTGGTCGGAACGGTCACGGCCTGCTCCGACATCCGCACGTACGTGACCGACTGCTTCGGCTTCCCCTTCATCAGCGCCTTGACCAGCGGATTCTTGACCTCGGGGTGGTAGCCGCGCGGCAGCGTCTGCTTGTGGTGGTGGCGGGTGGCGAAGAAGACCAGGGCGCCGCCGTCCTTGGTGCGGAGCCCGAAGGGCGCGTACTGCGGAGGTTCCGCCGCCTGGTCGGCGAACTCGTTGCGCACGTTCTTGCGCTTCGCTTCCGCGACGCGTTCTTCCCGCTGCTCGCTGGTGTGCGGCCCGGCCGCGAAGTCGTCGCCCGCGCCTTCCTGGAGGTAGCGGGCGTACCGCCGGCTCAGCTCGTCGGGCGGCACGGTCAGCCCGGCGTCGCCGCCGGCCACCGGGACGGTTTTCACATGGCCGTGTCCGTCCCGGGCGAACTCGGGCAGCGCGTCGGGGTCGATCACGGACAGGTAGGAGGCTTTCCACGGCCCGTCAGCGCGGTCGCGCTGGAAGACGAAGAGCCAGCGGCCCTGCCCCTTGCGGTTGCTCCGGGAGTCGGTGACGAAGAACTTGGGCCAGCCCGCCTGTTCGGGGATCAGGTAGCGGGTGTCGGTCAGCTCCAGCCGGTTGTAGTCGGGGTTGCCCTTGGGCCGGACCTTTTTGCGGGAGGTGAGCCCGGCCTGGTCGATGGCACCGAGGGGGCCGGTTTCGATGGTGGCGTTGAGGTCGACGTCGTAGGCGGTGTTGGCGCGGTTGTTCTTCTTCACGAACGTGGCGAGGACGCCGGCCGCCTCGGTCTTGCTGAGCGCGGGGACCACGGCGCTCTCACCGTGCACGGTGACGCAGCCGGTCAGCGAGGCGAGCAGTGCCCCGGCTGTCACGGTCGCCGCCAGCGGTATGCGTGCGGGCCCCCGGGCCCTCGTCCCCTTCACCTGTTCAACCCCTCCCGGTGCTGTTGGCGAACGTGACCCTACCTTGCGGGGTGTGGCGCCTCGCGCGGTGCCTGGCACAGTATGCGCGGCACACCGAGCGAGGGGGACACATGGCTGGGACCACACGAGCGGGCGGGCCCTCGGGCGGGTTTCGGGCCGCTCTTGGCGCGTTACGGGCCGCGCAGAAGACGTCGAAGGGGGTCTCCCTCTACTCGCGGTACGTCAACCGGCCCCTCGGCCGCGTGCTGGCCGCTGCCGCCTACCGGGTGGGGCTGACCCCCAACCTGGTCACGCTGGCGAGCGCCGTGTGCAGTTTCGCGGGGATCGCGGCGGTGGCGCTGGTGCGGCCCTCGTGGGGGCTGGGGGTGGCGGTCTGGGGTGCGCTCGTGGTCGGTTTCGCGCTGGATTCGGCGGACGGGCAGTTGGCCAGGCTGCGCGGCGGTGGCAGTCCGGCGGGTGAGTGGCTCGACCACGTCGTGGACTGCGCGAAGATCGTCGCGGTGCACGCCGCCGTGCTGGTCTCCTTCCACCGCTTCGGCCAACTGCCCGGCGAGGGCTGGCTGCTGCTGCCGCTGGGCTTCCAGCTGGTGGCGGTGCTGGTGTTCTTCGGCGGGCTGCTCACCGACAAGCTGCGGCCCCGCGGCGGGGACGCCGGGGCCGCCCGGCCCCCCTCGGCGTGGCGTGCGGTGGCGCTGCTGCCGGTCGACTACGGCGTCTTCTGCGTGCTGTTCCTGCTGCTGGGCGGCCCGGAGCTGTTCCGGGCCGCCTACGCCGTGCTGTTCGGGTGCTACGCGGTCTTCCTCGTGGCGTTCGGCGGCAAGTGGTTCAGGGAGCTGTCCGCGCCGTCTCGGGCGTGACGGGCTCGGGTCCGGCCAGCGCGTCGAGGGCGCGGCGGAGCTGAGTGGAGGAGGTATGCATGGTGTACGGGAAG
This sequence comes from Streptomyces sp. PU-14G, assembly GCF_041028275.1. Classification (NCBI taxonomy): domain Bacteria; kingdom Bacillati; phylum Actinomycetota; class Actinomycetes; order Kitasatosporales; family Streptomycetaceae; genus Streptomyces; species Streptomyces sp. PU-14G. Next base: position 3,469 of record NZ_JASKYT010000373.1, on the reverse strand, counting down.
TAGACGATCTCGACGCCGACCGTACGGAAGTCCGCCTCCAGCTTGTCGCCCTTGGGCGTACCCCGCCAGTCGTCCCCCTTGAACAGGACGTCGAAGCGGATCTGCTGCCAGGTGACCAGCTTGTCCGGCACCGTCTCCACGAACGCGGCGTCCACGAAGCTGATGCTGCGCACGATCTCCAGGCGTTCGACGAGCGGGATGACCGGCGGTCTGCCCTTGGCGTGCTCGGCCATCTCGTCCGAGACGACGCCCGCGACCAGGTAGTCGCAGCGTGCGCGGGCGTGCCGCAACAGGTTGAGGTGGCCGACGTGGAAGAGGTCGTAGGCGCCGGGCGCGTAGCCCACGGTGTGCGTCATGGCTGGTCCCCCCAGAACGTGTCCTTCGCGGGCGGCCCGCCGGGCGGCGCCCGGCGGCCCTCCACGGGCGCGGGCCGCATCGCTGCATGCAACAGCGCTGCACGCAACCACGCTGCATGCAACCACAACCAGCAGGAAACGGGGACATGTTGGGGAAACCGCGCACCGCAGGCGCTACCCTGCCGGAGGGGGACGCGGGGGAAGCTCTCAGGGGAACGAGGGGCGGACGTATGGGGGGATTTCCATGGTGAACGGCTTCGCTGTGCCCGCACGCCGGGTGCTGCTGGTGTCGACCAACTACGCACCCGAGCAGGCGGGCATCGGGCCGTACGCGGCGCAGGTCGCCGAGCACTGGGCGGCGCGGGACGGCTGGGAGGTGCACGTGCTGGCGGGGATGCCGCACTACCCCGCCTGGCGTACCGATCCCGCCTGGCGGGGCGTGTGGCGGGCGACGGAAGTGCGCGGAGGGGTGCGCGTCCACCGCCGCAGGCACACCGTTCCGCCCCGCCAGACCGCCGCCCACCGGGCGCTGTACGAGGCGTCCATCCTCGCGCACGGGCTGCTCGCCCCGCCCCGCCTCGCGGGCCGCCCCGACGTGGTCGTCGCGCAGCTGCCCAGCCTCGCCGGGGGCGTGCTCGCCGCCCGCCTGGCCCGCGCCGCCGGGGTGCCGTTCGTCCCCGTCGTGCAGGATCTGATGGGTGCCGCGGCTGCCCAGAGCGGCATCCGCGGCGGCGACCGTGCCGCCGCTCTCGCGGCGGCCGTCGAGCGCCGGGTCCTCAGCTCCGCCGCCCTCGTCGGCGTCATCCACGAGAGCTTCACCGACCGCGTCACCGCACTGGGTGTGCACAGGGCCCGGGTGCGGACCGTCCCCAACTGGACGCACATCGCCGCCCCCACGCGGGCGCGGGCCGCCACCCGGGCCCGGCTCGGCTGGGGAGAGGAGGAGACGGTGGTGCTGCACTCCGGGAACATGGGTCTCAAGCAGGGCCTGGAGGTGCTGGTCGAGACGGCCCGCCTGGACCCGGGGCTACGGGTCGTCCTGATGGGCGAGGGCAACCAGCGCGCCCGCTTGGCCGAGCTGGCCGCCCCGCTGCCCAACGTCGACCTGCTGCCGCCCGCCACCGAGGCCGACTTCCCCGAGATCCTGGCGGCGGCCGACGCCCTCGCCGTCACCCAGCGGGCCTCCGTCCTGGACATGAGCGTGCCCTCCAAGCTCACCTCCTACTTCGCCGCGGGCCGCCCCGTCCTCGCCTCCGTCGCCGACGGCGGCGGCACCGCGCAGGAGGTCCGCCGCTCCGCCGCGGGGCTCCTCGTGCCGCCCGAGGACCCGGCCGCGCTCGCCGCGGCCGTCCGGGCCCTGGCCGCCGACCCCGCCCGCGCCGCCGCACTCGGCAGCGCGGGCCGCGACTACGCCACCGGACACCTCGGCCGCGAGACGGGACTGGCCCGGTGTACGGCCCTGCTGGAGGAGGCCCTCAGGATGCGGCGGGCGCGGCCCGTGCGCGGAAGACAGCTCGCGAGACCCCGGCCGCCCGCCGCCCGCGGTGCGGTCCGCGAGGAAGGCGCCACGGCATGACCGCCGGGGACGGGCACGCGGCCGGCGAGGCGGCGGGCTCGCCCGCGTACGACGAACCCGACCTGCTGCGCGACCAGTTCCGCCAGCTCCTGCGCTACCGCTGGCTCATCGCGCTCGGCGTCGTCCTCGGCCTGCTCGGCGGCGGCTGGCTCGGCCTGCGGGGCGCCGACTCCTACGCCGCCACCACCGAGATCACCGTCCGCCCGCTGCCCACCGACGCCGGCGGGGAGAACGCCTCGGCGGGCGAGATCAGCATGGGCTCCGAGCGGCGCACGGCTTCCAGCAGCGTCGTCGCCGAGCGCGCGGCCCGCTCTTTGGACACCCGCGCAGGCCCCCCTCGACTGCTCGACGACCTCCAGGTCACCAACCCGCCCGAGACGCGCATGCTGCGCTTCGCCTACACCGCGCACAGCCCCCAGGCCGCCGCACGCGGTGCCAACGCCTTCGCGGACGCCTACCTGGAAAACCGCGAGAAGGACGCCGCCGACCGCATCCAGGACATGGTCGACCGCTACGAGAAGCAGCGGGCGCCCCTGACCAAGGAACGCGACCGGCTGGCCGAGGAGATCGCCTCATCCGGCAAGGAAGGAGCGCTCGACGGCACCCTGTCGGCGCACTCCTCCGTCGTCAGCCGCATCGCCGAGATCAACGGCCGGATCAGCGACCTGCGCGCCGAGGACACCACACCGGGCCGCGTCGTCACCGAGGCCACCCCGCCCACCGCGCCGTCGGGGCCCGGACTGCCGCTGATGCTGGGGCTCGGCGCCGCCGTCGGTATCGGGCTCGGCCTGCTCGCCGCCTGGGTACGGCTCGTCTTCGACCCGGCCGTACGCACCCCGGGGGACGTCGTGCGCGCCCTGCACGCCCCCGTCCTGGGCACCCTGCCGCGCCGCCGGCGCAGGGGCCGCCGCCAGGAGCGGCGCTCCCTGCTGGCCGACGGCCGGCTCGCCGAGGAGTACCGCTCGGTCGCGTTCCGGCTGGCCTACGACGAGACGTTCGCGCGCCGCCGCCGGGTCCTCGTCGTCTCCCCGCGCGGCGGCATCGCCACCGCGCTGGCCGCCTCCGTGAACCTGTCGGCGTCCTTCGCCGAGATGGGTCGGGAGGTGCTGCTGTTGGAGGCCGACCTGCGCACCCCCTCCCTCACCGAACGGCTGAGGCAGGCCGACGGCATCCAGCCGGGGTGGGCCCGCGCCCCCGGCCACGGCACCATCGGCTGGCCGGCGGGCCACCGCATCCCCATCGACGCGGGCGAGTCCGGCGTCTTCGACCTCGTCCCCGGATACCGCGTCAGCAAGGTCTCCCGGGCGCTGACCTCCTCGGCCGTCACCCAGCTGATCGGGCACGCCGACGAGCGCGACGGGGTGCTGCTCGTCCTCGCGCCCGCCGTGCTGTCGTACGCCGACGCCATCGCGCTCATCGACCGGGTCGACTGCGTGCTCATCGTGTGCGATCCGCGGGAGGTGCGGCGGGACGACCTCGCGCGGGTGCGGGAACTGGTCGCGGGGGCGGGCGGCTCCGTGCTGGGCGCGCTGCTCCA
>NZ_JASKYT010000372.1:0-6083 GCF_041028275.1 Streptomyces sp. PU-14G | reverse complement strand
AGAAGGGGTGTCTTTCCGGTCCGAGCATGGTTCACCTCGCGTGTGGGGTGCGGGGGGACTGGGTGCTGCGGCCGTGCCTGTCGTACGTTCCGGGAATGTAGAAGGACTAGACCAGTGCGTCAATGGTTCGGACCAATTTCCGTTCACGGCCCGGCTGCCGCCCGTTCACCCCGCCCCCTGTCCGGTTCACACCCCGACGCCGGTGACGACGGGCGCGCGATCGGGCATACTCCAACTCGCCGCAGCCGCTGGTCAGCCACCGTCGCGACCCGACGGTGCAGTATCACGGCTGAGGCACCGGCACTCCCGGCCCGCACGGGCCGGCACCCACGGCGGCCCGCCACACCCCGGCGCGACCGCCGCAGTTCCCCGAGCCGAAGGAGAGCGCGCACCATGCCCCAGGACGGTCCCCAGCCGGTGGAACGCGAACTGCCCACGGACGAGGCACGCGATCTGCTGGGTCTCGTACGCGAGTTGGTGCAGCGCGAGATCAGGCCTGTGGCCGCCGAGGAAGAGGCGTCCTGCACCTTTCCTCGCGAGACCTTCCGCCTCCTGTCCCACTCCGGCCTCCTCGGCCTGCCCTACGCCGAGGAGCACGGCGGCGGAGGCCAGCCCTACGAGGTCTACCTCCAAGTCCTCGAGGAGCTCGCGGCGGCGCGCCTGACCGTCGGGCTCGGCACCAGCGTCCACTCCCTCTCCTGCCACGGGCTCGCCCACTTCGGCAGCAAGGAGCAGCGCACCGAGCGGCTGCCCGACATGCTCGGCGGCGGTCTGCTGGGCGCCTACTGCCTGTCCGAACCCGCCTCGGGTTCCGACGCCGCCTCCCTGCGCACCCGCGCCGTGAGGGACGGCGAGGACTGGGTGCTCACCGGCACCAAGGCCTGGATCACCCACGGCGGCGTGGCCGACTTCTACACCGTCCTCGCCCGTACCGGTGAGGATGGCCCCCGCGGCATCACCGCCTTCCTCGTCCCCGCGGACGCCGAGGGGCTGAGCGCCGCACCGCCCGAGCGCAAGATGGGGCTGAACGGATCCCCCACAGCCCAGGTGCACTTCGACCAGGTGCGCGTCCCCGACGCACGCCGGCTGGGCGAGGAGGGGCAGGGCCTCACCGTCGCCCTCTCCTCTCTCGACGCCGGGCGCCTGGGCATCGCGGCCTGCGCCGTCGGCCTCGCCCAGGCCGCGCTGGGCGAGGCGCTGGTCTATACCGCCCAGCGCGAGCAGTTCGGCCGCCCCCTCGCCGACTTCCAGGGGCTGCGCTTCACGCTGGCCGACATGGGCACCCAGATCGAGGCCGGGCGCGCCCTCTACCTGGCCGCGGCACGCCGCCGCGACGCGGCCAAGCCGTTCTCCCGGCAGGCCGCCATGGCCAAACTCTTCTGCACCGACGCCGCCATGCGCGTCACCACCGACGCAGTGCAACTGCTGGGCGGGTACGGCTACACGGCGGACTTCCCCGTCGAGCGGTACCTGCGCGAGGCGAAGGTCCTGCAGATCGTGGAGGGCACCAACCAGATCCAGCGCATGGTGATCGCCCGCCACCTGGCGGGCCCGGAGAGCAGGAGCTGAAGCCCCGCGGGGCGCGCACGAGAACCACCCCGATCCACTCAGGACCCAGGGAGGCCTCACATGTCGTCAGCCGCACCACGCTTCACCCGCCGAGGCGGTATCCGTACCGCCGCGGCGGCGGCACTCGCCGTCCCCCTCGCGGCCGGCGCCGCCGGTGCGCACGCCGCCACCGCGCGCGCCGTCCCCGCCCAGGCGAGCCGGCCCGAGGACGGCGGCCGGAACCGGGCGCTCCGCGTCATGTCGTTCAACCTGCGGTACGCCTCCGACACCCCGCCCCACAGCTGGCCCGAGCGGCGCCCGGTCACCCGGGCGCTGCTCCATCGCGAGCGCCCGCACCTGATCGGAACCCAGGAGGGGCTCTACCCGCAGCTGAAGGACATCGCGGCGGACCTCGGCAGGTCCCGCTACGACTGGATCGGCACCGGCCGGGCGGGCGGCAGCAGGGACGAGTTCATGGCGGTCTTCTACGACGTCCGCAGACTGCTCCCGCTCGAGTACGACCACTTCTGGCTCTCCGATCAGCCCGATCTGATCGGTTCGAAGACGTGGGGCAACGCCGTCATCCGGATGGTCACCTGGATCCGGTTCCGCGACCTGGCGAACGACCGCGAGCTGTACCACCTCAACACCCACCTCGACCACCAGAACCAGTACTCCCGCGAGCGTTCCGCGGCGCTCATCACCGACCGGCTCGGCGGGCTGGATGCGGCGCTCCCGCGGCTGGTCACCGGCGACTTCAACGTCCCCGCGCACGCCAACCCCGTCTACGACACCCTGCTCGCGGACGGAGAACTGACCGACACCTGGGACACGGCCGCAAGCCGCAGCAAGCTGTACGGCACCTTCCACGGCTACGAGCCGCTGGTGCCGGACGGAGACCGCATCGACTGGATTCTCGCCTCGCCGAAGGTCCGCACACACCGCGCGGAGATCATCGCCTACGCGCGCGACGGGCAGTACCCGAGCGACCATCTGCCGGTGCAGGCACTGGTGGAGCTGTAGCCGCCGCGCGACCGCTCAGGCCCCCGCGGCCTCCCGCACCTCCTCGGCCACCTTCGAGCTGAGCGCCGCTCGCACCAGACCGGCCGCCAGCGGCGCCAGCTCGTCCTTCCTCACCAGCTCGGCCAGCTTCCCGGCCGACTCGGGCAACCCCAGCTTCTGCGCCCCCTGGAGCGCCTTGCCGTCCAGGTAGGGCTGGTACTCCGGCCACACCGCCTGGGCCTCGCGCAGGAAGATCGACACGCCCATGGGCCCGATGCCGGGTACCTCACGCAGGGCGCCCTCGGGGTCGTCGCTCCTGCGCAGCCTGCGCAGGTCGCCGCCCCATCGTTCGAGTACCAGTTCCGCGCCTTCGCCGAGCATCGTGGAGGTGCGCTCGTCGTAGCGCCGGTAGCCTCCCACGCCGAGCGCGTCCACCCGCTGCTGCCAGGTGGCGTCGGCCATCCGCCGCGGGTTCTTCATGCCCGCGTCCGTGAGCGCCCGCGCGCTGGCGACCGCGATGTCCGCGCGGATCCGGGCGGACAGCAGCATGGAGAGCACCAGCAGCTGGTACAGGGGCATGGGGGTGTCCCGCAGCGTGATGCCCGCGTCCTGCGCGTAGGTGGTCCCGTGCCGCTTCAGCAGCTCCCTGACGAGCGCCTGCTGCCTACCCTGCTTGCCGCGCGTGCCCTGCTTGCCGCGTGCGCCCTGTCCGTCGTGTGTGCCGCGTGTGCTGCCGCCGTTGCCTCCGGCCTTCTCGCCGGCGCTCTTGCCGCCGCTGGAGCGGCTCGGCCTGCTGCTCGTTCTGCTGCTCGTCCTGCTCTTCGTACTCGCGTTCGCCATGGCTGCCTCCTCGCGTGCCCGAGTCCCCAGCCGCACGGGATCCACGCGGGCCCGTACACGGCTGTGCGCTCAGCCATTCCTCGGCGGCGAGGGGAGGGAAACGCCCGGTTCCGCGACCTCACCAGTCCGCCACTCCCGCGACCGGTACCGGGACGGCGCCTGCCGCCAGGGAACGGGCGCCCGCGACACCGACCAGCGAGGCGGCGACCGCGGCACGGACACCCACACGGGGCGGCGCGCCCTGGGTCACCGTGCGCCAGAACGCGTCGACGACCAGCGCCGTGCCCACGTCCATCGGGTCGACCGGCCGGCCGTACAGCGTCGTTTCCTCCGGTGGACGCACCTCGTCGCGCAGCGTTCCGCCGTGCGCCCACGGCTCGTTGCGCAGCCGCACCGACCAGGCGTCCGCTCCCGGCGCGCGCAGCGATTCCGCGAGACCCCGGGTGCCGCGTACGGACAGCCACGACCAGTGGCTGTCCGGCTCCCCCTGGAGGAACGTCTGCCGGGTGAGCGCCAGCGCGCCGGTCGACAGCCGGGTGGCCAGCACGACCGCCATGGGCCGCTCCAGACGCCCCACCGGATGCGCGGTGACCTCGACGGGCCAGGCACGGGTCAGATCCAGGACGGGAGAGAGGGTGTGGGTGCAGTACGCGGTCGGTGCGATGCGTCCGCGCCAGTGGGCCGGGTCACCGGCCAAGGCGGCGACCTCCTGCGGCGCGAGACCGTGGACGTAGTCGCACTCGATCAGCTCCACGTCCCCGATCTCCCCGGCCGCCACCAGCCGTGCGAGCGTGCGCACATGCGGATGCTCGACGTAGTTCTCGGCGAAGGAGTAGGAGGCCGTGGACTCCTCGGCAGCGCTGACCAGCGCCCTGCCCTCCTCCTCCGTGACGCAGGCGGCGCACTCGGACAGCACGTGCACCCCGCGCGCGAGGAAGGCACGGGCGGGCTCGGCGTGCGCGTCGAAGTCGTTGGCCAGTACGACGGCGTCGACGTCCGCGTCCAGCAGCTCCCGCCAGTCGTGGGCCGTGCGCGCGGCCGGAAACCGGGCGGTGGCCGCTGCCAGCAACGCGCGGTCCGGGTCGCACACCGCCGCCACCTCGAACCCGGCGCGGGCACACCAGCGGGCCAGCACGAGCCCGCGCCGCAGCCCCACCACCATCACCTGAGTCATCCGGGTAGATTCCCGTGCGCCGTCTGCCCCGGGCAACCCCTTTGTTCGCGCGGCGCTTCCCGGGCCGCCCCGTGCCGTCTCGTGCCGCCCCGCGCTGTCTCGTGCCGCCGACTGCCGTGTTCGAGCCGGCGTGCCGTCAACGAGGGGCGCCAGGACCGGACGACCTGACCGCGCACCGCGTCACGAGGGAGGCGGCGCCGGAGGAGTGCTACCGGGGCGGGGTGGAGACGAGCGCGGGGGAGTGACGCGTCACCCGACCTCGACGCGGGCGGACGTGGCCGGGCGTGAGCCGGGAAGCACCACGTGGGAGAACGGCTGGGTGCGCCAGTCCAGGCTCTCGGGCAGTCGCAGCAGTTCGCTGACCGTGTGCTCCTTCGGCTCGCGGTCCCACGGCTCGGCGTCCCGCACCGGGCGGCCCGAGCCCTGGCACACCGTCAGGCCGAACGGGTTCCACGGCGAGGCGCACAGGCCGTGGCGCGGCAGCTCGCGCTCCTGGGAGAAGACCGCGATCGCCTGGGCGCAGTCGGGACACCGGACACGGAGGGCTTCGTACATCTCTTCCTCGAAAACGGATCCGGTCGGCTCCTCGGAAACCTCGGAGCCGTCCAGGAGGGCAGTCGCCTCGCCCTGGTGAGCGTCGCTCAGGTGAGCGGTGTCCTGGCGAGCGGAGCGGGACTTCGTCGTGCGCATGTGATCCCCCTTGATGGAACGGCCGGGCTCTCGGCTCCGGCCACAGCAAGCACTTCCCGTCGTGCCACACGCGTAATCGCCCCGTGCCGTTGGACGCCGGTGCATAAGTGTGGCCTTCATCACATACCTCATGGTTCCGTGCTTCCGGTGCTGCCCCCGCGTGCCACGGCGCGCCGTCCCCGTGCGCCGGGGCGCACTCGCTGCACGGATGGCGCGGGGGCGCTACGGTGATCCGCTGTGGAGGAACTCGACCGTCAGATCGTGGAACTGCTCGTCAGGGACGGGCGGATGAGCTACACCGACCTGGGCAAGGCCACCGGCCTGTCCACCTCGGCGGTGCACCAGCGCGTGCGCCGCCTCGAGCAGCGCGGAGTCATCCGCGGCTATGCCGCGCTCGTGGACGCCGAGGCCGTCGGGCTGCCCATGACGGCCTTCATCTCCGTCAAACCGTTCGATCCCAGCGCCCCGGACGACATCGCCGACCGGCTGGCCGACGTGCCCGAGATCGAGGCCTGCCACAGCGTCGCGGGCGACGAGAACTACATCCTCAAGGTGCGCGTCGCCACCCCCATCGAGCTGGAGCACCTGCTCGCTAGGATCCGCACCCTGGCCGGGGTCTCCACCCGCACCACCGTCGTCCTCTCCACGCCGTACGAGGCCCGCCCGCCCCGCGTCTGAGCCCCGCTCACGGGGCCGCCCGAGTCCGCTCGCGCAACTCGTCCGCCCCCGCACACCGGCCGGGGGCGAAGCCGCCCGCCCGGCGCACCGGCAGCGGCCGGCCCACCCCGCGCACCGGCGCGACGCCCGTAAGCGGGAGACTGTTCCCATG
>NZ_JASKYT010000371.1:0-7574 GCF_041028275.1 Streptomyces sp. PU-14G | reverse complement strand
CCGCCGCTCSYCMYCKCCCTCKSSCCGCGGCCCGCCGTACGAGGTCCGGGCCCGGCGGCCCGCGGGGAGAGGGCGGTGACCGCGCCCGTCGGGGGGTCTCCCGTGCGGCGTCACCCGAACGACCGTGGCGGCGGTGCGCGGTCCTGCACCCCGGTGGAGCGTGGGTCCGACGGGGACACCGAGCGGGAGGTGGGTCGATGGACCGCGCATTCGAGGGCAGAGCGGCCCTGGTCACCGGCGCCGCCTCGGGCATCGGGCTGGCCGTCGCCCGGCGGCTCGGGCAGGCCGGCGCCGCGGTGGTCGTCGCCGACTACGACGAGGACGGCGCCCAGGTGGCGGCCGGCGAGCTGGAGACGGCAGGCATCCGGGCCGAACCCTACGTCGTGGACGTCACAGAACCCGGCTCCGTCCGCGACGCCGTGCGGTTCACCACCGAGACCTTCGGCTCCCTCGACCTGGCCGTCAACAACGCCGGAGTGGGCGGCCCCTCGATGCCGACCGGCGAGTACGAGGTCACCGCCTGGGACCGGGTCATCGCCACCAACCTCAGCGGCGTCTTCTACGGGCTGCGGCACCAGCTGCCGGTCATGGCGGCGGCGGGCCGTGGCGCCATCGTCAACATGGCCTCGATCCTGGGAACGAACGGGTTCGCCGGCAGCCCCGCGTACGTGGCCGCCAAGCACGGGGTCGTCGGTCTCACCAAGACCGCCGCGCTCGAATACGCCGACAAGGGTGTGCGGGTCAACGCGGTCGGCCCCGGCTTCATCGACACTCCGCTGCTGCGGGAGACCGACAACCCGATGCGCGAGCGCCTCATCTCCCTCCACCCGCAGGGCCGCCTGGGTACGGCCGAGGAGGTGGCGGAGGTGACCGCCTTCCTCCTCTCCGACCACGCCTCCTTCGTCCAGGGCAGCTACCACCTGGTCGACGGCGGCTACGCGGCCCAGTAGGCCCCGGCCCGCGCACCTCCGCGCCCTCGCACCTCGGCGCCGGTCTCACCTCGGCGCCGGTCTCACACCGGGCCCAGCCCCGCCTGGGCGAGCAGGCGGGAGACCTCGGCGCGCTCCGGGCCGGTCAACGGGCGCAGCGGCGCGGGGGTGTGGGCCGTGGTGAGCAGGCCGCGCTGCCGCAAGGCCTCCTTGAAGGCACCGAGGGCCGAGGAGTAGGCGCCGATCCTGGCGGGGTCGCCCACGCGGGTGAGGGCGAAGAGGCGGCGCAGGCGGTCCTGCTGGACGGCGGCGTCCTGGAGGGCGCCCCGGCGGGCGGCCTCGTACAGGGCGACGTAGCCGTGCGGGTCGACGTTGCCGAGACCGGGTACGACACCGTCGGCGCCCAGCGCGAGGGCGGTGTCGGCCATCGTCTCGGAGCCGGTGAGGACGGTGAAGCCGTGGGCGCGGGCGCCGGACGCCTCGGTGAGGCGGAGGACGGTGCGCAGCTCGTCGAGGTCGCCGCTGCTGTCCTTGAGCCCGGCGAGCACGCCGTCCGCGGCCAGGCGGGCGGTGACGGCGGCGGGCAGCTTGCGCTGGACGTTGACGGGGATGTCGTAGGCCCACAGCGGCAGGTCGACGGCGGCGTGGACGGCACGGAAGTGGTCGGCCATCTCGTCGGGATGGGTGGGCGTATAGAAGGGGACGGTGGCCACCACGGCGTCGGCGCCGGCTTCCCGCGCGGCGCGGGCCTGCGCGATGACGCGGTTGGTGGTCATGTCGACCGCGCCGGCGAGCACGGGGACGGAACCGCCGGCGACACCGCGGACGACGCGCAGGGCCGCGAGACGGAACGCGTCCGTGTGGTAGGCGAGTTCTCCCGTCGAGCCGTTGACGAACAGTCCTGAGACCCCGGCCTCCAGCAGGTGGCCGCACAGCCTCTCCAGGGAGGCGACGTCCAGTTCGCGGTCCTCGGTCAGCGGGGTGCACAGGGGCGGGATGACGCCGCCGGTGAGGACGCGGCCTGCCGGGACGGGGTCGGATGCGGGGCGGTCGCTCATCAGGGCAGTCTCTCCTCGCCGTGCCGGGGTCCGCTACCGGGCGCGGTTCCTGGCGCTTGTCCGGCCCGCTTTTCGGCCTGCCGCCCAGCCCCCTGCTCGGTCCGCTGTCCGATCCGGTCTCCGACCCGGTCTTCGGTCAGGTCGGTCTCGGGGGCCGCGCTCCGGTGACCGCACAGGCGCTGGACGCGCAGCGGCGCGTTGACGGCGATCAGCACGATCACCACCAGGGTGAGGGAGAAGGTGAGCCAGGCCAACGAGGGGCCGAGGCTGTGTCCGTCCGCCAGCGTGGCACCCAGGACGGGTGCCACGGCGCCGCCGAGCGCGCCGACGTTGTAGGTGAAGCCGAGTCCGGCGGCGCGCTCCGACGTCGCGAAGTAGCCGCCGATCAGCTTCGGGAGCAGCCCGGAGATGCCCTGGGCGAACATCTGCTGGAGGAAGAGCAGCAGTGCGAGGCCCACCGTCTGTTCGCTGCTCATGGCGAAGACGGGCAGCACGAAGAGGAGGGACACGCACAGTGCGGCGACGTAGGTGCGCCGGGTGCCCCAGCGGTCGCCGAGGAAGCCGACCAGCAGGCATCCGGCCACGTTGCCGAACCCGGCGAAGAAGAGCACGTCGCTGACCGTGGAGGGGGAGAAGCCGAGGTCGTCCTTGAGGTAGGTCGGCAGCAGCGCCTGGATCGGCCACGAATAGAGGAAGGCGCAGAAGACGGTGACCATGAGCGTCACCACCATGGGCGTGCGTGCGCGCGCGAACTGCGCCGTGAACAGCACGAACCCCGCCACGGCCAGGGCGGCGAGAGGCCAGCCGAAGCCGCCGGACCGCTCGGTGAACAGGAGGAAGAGCGACAGCGCGACGACCGCGGTGGCCACGAGGTTCAGCGCGGCGTAGCGGCTGCGGAACAGGACGGTGACGAAGTCCCGCCGCCTCACGGAGCCGTCCGACGCCGCTCGCTCCTCGCCGCGGGTCCGCTCCCAGTCGCCGGACTCCTTCAGCCCGCGCCGCATCCACAGCGCCAGGGCGATCGGGACGACGCCGAGGAAGAACATGGCCCGCCAGCCCCAGGCGGGGACCACGAAGCGGTAGAGCTGGCCCGCGATGACGGAGCCGACCGCGTAGCCGGAGATGAGCAGCGCGCTGGCGCGGTTGCGGGCGGTCGCGGGCCAGCTCTCGATCACGTAGGTCGCGCTGGCCGAGTACTCCCCCGCCATGCCGAGCCCGAGCACCAGCCGGGCGGCGAACATCGACCAGTAGCCCCACGACAGACCGCAGGCCAGCGAGCCGAGGGAGTACAGGAGGATGCTCAGGATCATCGCCGGCTTGCGTCCGTACCTGTCACCGACCGCGCCGATCGCCAGCCCGCCGAACCAGCGGGAGATGAAGGCGGCCGACACGAGGGTGGCGGCGGTGACGGTCGACAGTCCGAAGGCGTCGGCGACCTCGGTCAGTACGAGGGTGATCAGGACGAAGTCGAAGCCGTCCATCAGATAGCCGAGCCAGGCGGCGAGGAGCGTCTTGCCGTCCTGGCGGGTCAGTCCGGCCGTGGGCCCGGTGGGTCGTCTCGTCGCTCTCGCCATCGCGCAGCGCGCCCCTCGTCCGTGAAGTCCCGGAGGTAGGACATGGGATGTCCTGACGTGGCGGGACGCTACACGCGCCGCCGCGGGCCGACAAGGGTCCGGGAAGAAGACTCCGGGAAGGCCTCGGAAAGGCTCGGGGGCGCCCCGCAAGGAGTGGGAAGAGGGGGGAACGCACGGCCCGAGGGGGGGGACCTCAGCCGCTGCTTCCCGGCGCTCCCGCCGCGTCGGCGCCGCGCGTCCGCCACAGGTGAGCGCCGACCGCGGAGGCCAGGGCGACGACACAGCCGGCGAAGACCAGCCCCGCGTTCCGCAGCCCGAGGCCGGTACTCAGCGCGCCCACCCCCACGACCGGCAGCGAGATGCCGAGGTAGGCGACGACGAACAGCGCCGAGATGGTCCCGCCCCGGTGCTCCTCGGGGGCACGGGCACTCACCGCCGCCATGGCCGAACGGAACGCCAGCCCCTGCCCGACACCGCCGGTCACCGCGCCGGTCACCAGCAGCGGCAGCGAACTCGCCAGCAGCGAGCCGCCCACCTGCGCCATGCCCGCGACGAGGCCCAGACAGCCGAGCGGCAAGGCGAGCGCCACACTCACCCGGCCCGCCGCCGCCTGACCCAGCAGCGACGCGCAGAACACGGAGAAGACCACCGCGCCGGAGGCGGCCAGGTTGGTCAGGTGCAGCGTCTCGGACATGAAGCCGGGCGAGACGGCGGTGAACAGGCCGAAGACGGCGAAGCCGGTGAAGCAGGCGAGCCCGGCGGGCACGAACACCGGCCGCACCTCCCGCGGCACCGCCATGCCGCGCGGTCGCAGGCCGGGCCGGGGGTGAGGACGCCGTACGGTCTCGGGCAGCGCCAGAGTGAGGACGAAGGCGACGGCCAGCAGGCCGAGATGCGCCACGAAGGGCAGGACCAGCGGGTGGGGCGCGTACTGGGCGAGCACGCCCGCGAGCAGCGGACCGCAGCCGAGCCCGCCCATGTTGGCGGCGGTCGCCGCGAAGCCCCGGCTGCCGCCGGGCGCCAGTTCCAGGACCGCGGCCGTCGCCGCGCCGCTGAACAGCCCGGCGGCGAAGCCGGACAGCAGCCGCCCGGCGAACAGCAGCGGGAGTCCGCCCTCCAGCAGGAAGCAGACGGCGCTGGCCGCCGACAGGCCGAGCGCCACGAACAGCAGCGGGCGCCGCCCGAGTTTGTCGGAGTAGTCGCCCGCGACCAGCAGCGCGGCGATCACCCCCACCGCGTAGACGGCGAAGACGACGGTCACCATCAGTTCGCCGAAGCCCAGCTCCTGCCGGTAGAGGCCGTAGAGCGGGGTCGGCAGCGTGGTGCCCGCCATGCCGACGGCGAAGACGAAGGCCGCCGCCGCGTACCACAGCGCGCCACGCGGGGTTCCCGTCCCTGTCCCTGTCCCTGTCCCTGTGTCATGTTCAGTACTGTGCACAGCGGGCGACCCTAAATGATCTTCTGCCGGTCCGGGCCATGTCACCCTGCCCAGGTGTAGCGCACCACACCCGCGATCCTCCCGTGCTCGGCCAGCGCACCGTCGGGCACGAACACCACCTCCGCCTCGGTGCCCAGCGCCGCCTCCACGGTCTCGTCGACGATGTCGTCGTGCACCTCGCCCGTGCTGTCGCTGACCGCGTCGTCGGCCGCGGGCGCCAGATGATCACCGTCGATCCTGACCTTCTGCCGGTAGGGCTCCTCCACGACCAGCAGCGCCAGCCGGCCCTCCCGCGCCGCGCGCCACGCCTCGTCGATGCCCACGACGAACTCCTTGCGTCCGATCGCGTCACCGAGCCGGCCGAGGGCCTCGTCGCCGCGCGCCCGCAGCAGTTCGGCCCGCGCGGACGCCACGGCCTCGCGGACGGCGGAGGCCCGCACGTTGGCGAGGCCGCCCTTGGGCACGGTCGCCAGAGCGCTGCGCGCCGCGTGGGTGCCCACGTCCGCCAGCGCGGTGAGCCCGTGCTGGAGGCCGGCCAGGAGGAGAGGCCGCGGCGCGTCCTGGAGCGCCCTGGACAGGCTCGCGTCCACGTCGCGCAGGTGCTGGAGCGCCGCCTCGTCGCGGTAGCCGCTGGTGAAGTCACCGGTGCGGGAGGCGCGCTCCCGCTCGGATTCGACCGTCGCGTTCTCGACGGGGAAGCCGTACCGCCGCTCCTCGGTGAGCTGTTCGCCCGAACCGCTCCACAGCCGGGCCAGATCCTCGGCGAAGGTGAGCACCCAGTACGGGCGGTTCTGCGCCTTGGCCGCGACCAGGTTGCGGGTGAGGAAGGTGTGGTCGACGACGATGCGTTCGGCGTCCACCCGCCGCGGCAGGTGCCAGAACTGATGCTCGCCCTGCGCCGCGAAGAGCACCAGCGCGTCGAGCGCGTACACCAGGTCGATCTCCTTCTCGGCCGCTTCGAGCTGCCTGACGATCTCCGCACGGACCTGCGAGGTCACCTGCGGATCGTCGTCCAGCCGTCGCCCCGCGTCGGCGATCAGATTGCGCAACCTGACCGGGTCCTGAAGGCTGTCCGGCTTCGTGCGGTGGGTGGGCAGCACCAGGGTGACCGCGGGATAGGGCCGAGGCTGCCGCAGGTCGGCCAGCACCTCGTTGGTCAGATCGTCGGTGCGCATCCGTGACCTCGCTCCCCAGGTGACGACGACAGCACCTTCCAGCCTCCCGCGCACCCCGCCGCCGTGCACGTCGGGGCGGAGACGCGGACCGTGCGGACGCGGCGTGCCGCACCTGGCAGGATGCCGCCGTGGGCGGCCGGTCGTAGCCTGGAGAGGGCGCCCTGTACGCGGGGGAAGGAGTGACTTGTGAAGTCCGATGCTCACCCCGACTACCACCAGGTGGTCTTCCGTGACCAGTCCGCCGGATACGCGTTCCTGACGCGTTCGACGGCCACCAGCGACACCACGATCGAGTGGGACGACGGACACACCTACCCGGTCGTCGACGTGGAGATCTCCTCCGAGAGCCACCCGTTCTACACCGGCAAGGCCCGCGTCGTGGACTCCGAGGGCCAGATCGCCAAGTTCCGCCGCCGCTACGAGCCCGCGGCGGACGGCACCACCCCCGACGACCTGCTCCACTCGGCCCCCGAGGGCGAGCCCACCCCCGAGGACGTCGTCCTCGCCTCGGGCCGCGACCTGACCGAGGGGAACCTCCAGTGGGCCCGCGAACGCATCGCGGCGGAGGGCCGGGGGGCACTGGAGCAACAACTGCCCTGACCACCGGCCGTCACCACGGGCCCGGCCGGGCCGGGGTTCCCACGCGACGAGCGGGTGGGAGGGTGTTCCTCCCACCCGCTCGGGGTGTCGCATGCGCTGCGTGGGTGCGCGTGTGTGGGGTGTGTCGGCTGGGTTGCCTTCTGCTCAGTAGGCGGAGTCGACGTTGTCCATGGAGCCGTAGCGGTCGGCTGCGTAGTTGCAGGCGGCGACGATGTTGGCCACGGGGTCGGTGAGCTTGTCGGGGGTGCCCTTGACGTGGTACTGGTCGAAGGTGGGCTGGATCACCTGGAGCAGGCCCCTGGAGGGGGTGCCCTTCTGGGCGTTGACGTCCCAGTTGTTGACCSCGTTGGGGTCGCCGGCGGACTCGCGGATGATGTTGCGCTTGATGCCCGCGTAGGAGCCGGGGATGTCGTGCTTGTCCATGATGGCCTTGGCCTCGCGGATCCAGCCGTCCAGGTTGTCCGGGTAGGTCTTGCCGCCCTCGCCCTCGTCCTTCTTCTCGCGGGCCTTGTCGGCCTTGTCGGCCTTCTTGTCGTCCTTGGCCGTCTTCTTGTCGTCCTTGTCGGTGGCCTGGGCGGCGGCGTGGGTGGCGGGCTTGGTCTCGGGCCCGGTGGCGGCGTGGGCGGTGCCGCCCAGGGCGGTGGTGGCGATACCGGCGGCACCCAGGACGGTCAGGCCGGTGGTCAGCTTGGTGGTGCGCAGAGCAGTACGCATGCGAGCGGATGCCTTTCGAGGGGGGACACATCCGGCCGCGCCTCCGGGCGGTGTGCCCGGCTCTCGTCGCGACCTGGGCCCCACCC
>NZ_JASKYT010000370.1:0-7663 GCF_041028275.1 Streptomyces sp. PU-14G | reverse complement strand
GTGCGGGTGTGACACGGGGGCACCGGACGCGCGGGCGCGGCGCGCGCGAGGCCGGCGGCCCTGAGCGGCTCGGCGGGGCGAGCTGGGCGGCGCTCGGCGAGGGGATGGACGGAACGCTGCTACGGCCAGGGGACCGGGACTTCACCGCCGCCCGCAAGCTGTGCAACCCCCGCTTCGACGCGGTCCGCCCGGCCGCCGTGGCCTACTGCGCGGGCCCGGGCGACGTCGCCGAGTGCCTGGCGTTCGCCCGGCGGTACGGGATACCGGTGGCCGTGCGCAGCGGTGGGCACTCGTCCGCGGGCTGGTCCACGGGCCCGGGCAGGCTCGTCGTCGACGTGCAGCAGATGGCGGCCGTCAGCGCGTCGGGGCGCAGCGCCACGGTCGGGGCGGGGGCCAAACTCCTCGACGTGCACGCCGAGTTGGCCTCGCACAAGCGGACCATACCGGCCGCGGCGGCGCCCACGGTGGGGATCTCGGGGCTGGCGCTGGGCGGCGGGATCGGGGTCGTGGCCCGCGCCTACGGGCTGACGTGCGACAGCCTCACCGGGGCGACGCTCGTCACGGCCGACGGGCGGGAGCGCCGGGTGGCCGAGGACAGCGACGCCGACCTGTTCTGGGCGCTGCGCGGCGCGGGGAACGGCAACTTCGGGGTCGTCACCTCCCTGGAGTTCCGCACCCATGTGGCGCCCGCCTGCCTGACGTTCTTTCTGACGTGGCCGTGGGAGCACGCGGCCGGCGTGGTGCGCGAGTGGCAGCGGTGGGCGCCCGTGGCGCCGGAGGAGATCTGGGCGAACCTGCACCTGTCGGCCCCGGCCGGCGGCCGTCCCGGCAGCGTACGGGTCTTCGGTCTGTCACTCGGGGCCCGCCGCGAGTTGGAGAACCACCTCGACCGGCTGGTGGGCCGCGCCCGGGGAGCGTCGTGGGGGCCGCGGGCACAGGGGGTACCCGCGGACCTCTCGCTGCGGCGGCACTCGTTCCTGGACGCCGTGAAGGTGCTGGGCGGCGTCTCGGGGTGGACCCTGGCCCAGGCACACCAGCGGGGCACGCTGCCAGGCCGCACGAAGCGCGGGAGGGTTCCCCGCCAGTCGTCCGCGGTGCGCTCGGACTTCTGCACCCGCACCCTGCCGTCCGACGGCATACGCACGCTCGTGGAGCGCGTCGGACAGCTGGCCCGGCTGCGCGGCGACGGGGCGGGCAGCGTCACGCTGCACGCGCTCGGCGGCGCGGTGGAGCGGCCACGCCCGGACGCCACCGCCTTCGTGCACCGCGACGCGCGGTTTCTGGCGCGGTACGCCGCCTGCTGGCCGGACACCGCCGGAGCCGAGACGGTGGCGGGCCTCCGCGGCTGGCTGGACGCCACGCACGCGGCGATGCGGCCGTGGGCCAGTGGCTTCGCCTACCAGAACCACCCGGACCCGTCGCTGCGCGACTGGCGGCACGCCTACTACGGCAGCAACGCCGAGCGCCTGGCGAAGATCAAGACGGTGCACGACCCCGACCGGCTCTTCTCCTTACCGCAGGCGCTGTGAGCCCCGAACGCCTCGCGCCGCGCGGTTCCGTACGCTGGCGGTCACACCGTCGCCCCGCTCCCCGGCCGGGAGCGGCCTTGGACAAGGAGAAGTGCCGTGCTCGTGCTGTTGCCGCCGTCCGAAGGGAAGGCCGAGGGCGGGCGGGACCGCCCGCTGGAGTTGGCCTCGCTCTCCCTCCCCGAGCTGACGCGCGCCCGCGAGACGGTACTGGACGAGCTCGTCGCGCTGAGCCGGGCCGACGAGGAGAAGGCCCGCGAGGTGCTCGGGCTCAGCGAGGGGCTGCGCGGCGAGGTCGCCAAGAACGCCGGGCTGCGCACGGCACCGACCAGGCCCGCGGGCGAGCTGTACACCGGAGTGCTCTACGACGCGCTGGACCTGGGCGGTCTCGGCGCAGCCGCCGCGGGCCGCGCCGCGCGGTCGCTGCTGGTCTTCTCCGCGCTGTGGGGCGCTGTCGGCACCGCGGACCGCATCCCCTCCTACCGGCTCTCGGGCGGCGTGAAGCTGCCCGGCACGGGACCGCTGGGCCGCTACTGGCGGGGGCCGCTGGAGTCGGTGCTGCCGCAGGCCGCGGGCGAGGGCCTGGTGCTCGACCTGCGCTCGTCGGCGTACGCCGCGATGTGGAAGCCCAAGGGCGACACGGCGCGGCGGACGGCCAGCGTGCGGGTGGTGCAGTCGAAGACCGTGGACGGCGTGGAGAAGCGGTCGGTCGTCAGCCACTTCAACAAGGCGACGAAGGGCCGCCTGGTGCGGGCGCTGCTGGAGGAGGGCGCCGATCCGAGGACCCCCGAGGAGCTGGCGGGGACGCTGCGCGACCTGGGGTACGTGGTGGAGGGCCCGCAGGGCGAGCCCAGGCCCGGGACGGCGACGGCGCTCGACGTGGTGGTGACGGAGCTGTAGCGGACGACTTGCGTTGCAGTATGTGCAACGCCTGTTGCGCGGGGTGCGCCAGGAGGGGCAGCATACGCGTATGAGCAGCCCCGCCGCGCCCTCCGTTCTCGATCTGGCCCCCGTCATCCCCGTCGTCGTGCTGGACGACGTGGCGGACGCCGTGCCCCTCGCCCGAGCGCTCGTGGCAGGCGGGCTGCCCGCGATCGAGGTGACGCTGCGCACCACGGCGGCGCCCGAGGCGATCCGGGCGATCGCCGAGTCCGTCCCCGAAGCCGTCGTCGGCGCGGGGACCGTGCTCGGGCCCGGCAACGTGCGCGAGGCGGTGGAGGCGGGCGCCCGCTTCCTGGTCAGCCCCGGGTGGACGGACACGCTGCTGGAGGCCATGCGCGCCTCCGGAGTGCCGTTCCTGCCGGGCGTCTCGACGACCTCCGAGGTCGTCGCCCTCCTGGAGCGCGGCGTGCGGGAGATGAAGTTCTTCCCCGCCGAGGCGGCGGGCGGCACCGCCTACCTCAAGTCGCTGGCCTCACCCCTTCCCCAGGCCCGCTTCTGCCCCACGGGCGGCGTCTCGGCCGCCAACGCGGGCTCCTACCTCGCGCTGCCCAACGTCGCCTGCGTGGGCGGCACCTGGATGCTCCCGGGGGACGCTCTCGCCGCCAAGGACTGGGACCGCGTCGAGGCGCTGGCGGCACAGGCCGCGACGGCGGGCCGCTGACCCGACGCCCTCCGCCCGGCCTTCCGGCCTTCCGGCGGGGGGGGTTACCGCAGGTGTGCCGTGTCGTTCAGCAGGCGCAGCGAGGCGTTGCCGTCGGCGTAGTAGGCGACGGCCGTAAGGGAGGCGGCGGCGAGCTCCATGCGGAAGAGGGACTCCGCAGGTGCCCCGAGCGCGAGCCGGACCAGGGTCTTGACCGGGGTGACGTGGCTGACGACGAGCACGGTGCGGCCCGCGTAGCGGGCCAGGAGCTGGTCGCGGGAGCGCGCCACGCGCCGGGCCACGGCCTCGAACGACTCGCCTCCCCCGGTGGGCGAGGCGTGGGCCGAGCCCAGCCAGGCCTCCAGATCGTCGGGGTGGCGTTCGCGGACCTGGGCGAAGGTGAGGCCTTCCCAGGCGCCGAAGTCCGTCTCGCGCAGCCCGTCCTCCGTGCGGACGCTCAGTCCCAGGCGCCCGGCGACCGCCGCGGCCGTCTCCTGGCAGCGGCGCAGAGGTGAGGCGACGACGGCCTCGATGGTGCCCCGCGCGGCCAGCGCGTCGGCGACGGCGGCGGCCTGCCGCCGCCCGACCGCGGAGAGTTCGGGATCGCCGCCGCCGCTGCCGGAGAACCGTTTCTCGGGGGTGAGCACCGTCTCGCCGTGCCGCAGCAGCACGAACGTGGTGGGTGTCCCCATGTCCGGTCCCCAGCCGACGCGGACGGCGGGCGCCGTGGGCCCCGGGTCGGTCGAGCCCGCGGCGGCGGAGTCCGTCTCCGCGGAGCCCGGGCCGGTGAAGTCCGTCTCCGCGGAGGCCGGGCCGGCGGCGGCAGGCGCGGCGGTGGCCGTGTCGAGTTCCGCGGTGGAGGCGCCCGGCTGCCAGCTCTCGCCGCGCTTGCCCGCGTCCATCGCCTCGTTGGCGAGCCGGTCGGCGTGCTTGTTCTCCTCGCGGGGGATCCACTCGTAGCTCACGGCCTCCGGCGGGAAGACGGAGCCGGCCTCCAGCGCGAGCGGTCGCATGTCGGGGTGCTTGATCTTCCAGCGCCCCGACATCTGCTCGACGACGAGCTTGGAGTCCATCCGCACCAGTACCGCGGCCTGGGCGTCGAGCTCGTGGGCGGCACGCAGCCCGGCCAGCAGACCGCGGTACTCGGCGACGTTGTTGGTGGCCCTGCCGATGAACTCGGCCGTCTCGCGCAGAGTCTGCCCCGAGGCGGCGTCGCGTACGACGGCACCGTAACCGGCCGGGCCCGGGTTGCCCCGGGACCCGCCGTCGGCCTCGACGACGAACGTACGGCGGGCCTGGGCACCGCCGGTGTCCTGCCGGGGGTGCCCCCGGCTCACAGGCCGGACTCCGGGGTCCGCACCAGGATGCGGCGGCAGTTCTCGCAGCGCACCACGGCGTCGGCGGGCGCCTCCCGCACCTCGTTGAGCTCGGTGATGTTCAGCTCCAGGCGGCAGCCCTCGCAGCGGCGCTGGAAGAGCTTGGCGGCCCCGACGCCGCCCTCGCGCTCGCGGATCTTGTCGTAGAGCTTGATGAGATCGTCGGGGACGGCGGCGGCGATGGTCTCGCGCTCCTTGCGGACGCTGTCCACCTCGGAGTCGATCTCCGCGAGCGCCGCGTCACGGGCGGCGGTGACCTCCTGGACCTTGGCGCCCACCGACTCGACGCGCTCGCCCAGTTCGGCGGCGCGCTCGGCGGCGGACTCGCGGCGCTCCATCACCTCCAGCACGACGTCCTCCAGGTCGCCCTGGCGCTTGGCCAGCGAGGCGATCTCGCTCTGGAGGTTCTCCAGGTCCCTGGGGTTGGTGACGGCACCGGAGTCGAGGCGCTGCTGGTCGCGGGTGGCGCGCTGGCGGACCTGGTCGACGTCCTGCTCGGCCTTGGTCTGCTCGCGCGCGGTGTCGCTCTCCTCGGTCTGCGCGGCCACGAGCAGGTCGCGCAGCTGGGCGTGGTCGGCCTCCAGCCGCTGGATCTCCTCGTGCTCGGGCAGGGTCTTGCGCTTGTGCGCGAGCTGCGACAGGCGGATGTCGAGTGCCTGGACGTCGAGCAGGCGGATCTGATCGGCGGGCGCGGCGTTCAGTTGGGGGCTCCCGGGGTGAGGTCGTGGGCGGTCGGTGCGGTGGGGCCGGCCGTGTCCGGCGAAGTGAGCGGAGAGGACTGGGGCAGCGAGGGCGCGTGCGCGGTCCACGGGTCGGTGACGGTGCGCGAGACCTGGGTGCGCAGGTCCCAGCCCTCCCGTTCGGCGATCGCGTCGAGCTGGGCCGCGGCCTGCTCGCACCAGGGCCACTCGGTGGCGAAGTGCGCGGCGTCCAGCAGGGCGAGCGGCGAGTGCTCGCGCGCCTCGGAGGCGGGGTGGTGGCGCAGGTCGGCGGTGAGATAGGCGTCGACCCCCGCGGCGCGTACGTCCGCGAAGAGGCTGTCGCCCGAGCCGCCGCACACGGCGAGGGTCCGCACGGTCGCGGTGGGGTCGCCGGCCACCCGGATGCCCTGCGCGGTGACCGGCAGCGCGGCGGCGGCGGCCTCCAGCAGGTCGCCGAGGGCGAGCGGACGGTCGAGTGCGCAGATCCGGCCCAGCCCGCGGCGCCCTTCCGGGTCCGTGGGGTCGGGCACGAGGGGACGCAGCACGCGCAGCCCGAGCGCGGAGGCGAGCGCGTCGGAGACGCCCGGGTCTGCGGTGTCGGCGTTGGTGTGGGCGACGTGCAGGGCCACCCCGCCGCGGATCAGGGTGTGGACGACGCGGCCCTTGAACGTGTCGGCGGCGACGGTGGTCGTACCGCGCAGATAGAGGGGGTGGTGCGTGACCAGGAGTTGGGCGCCCGTGTTGACGGCCTCGTCGGCGATCTCCTGGACGGGGTCGACGGCGAACAGGACGCGGCTGACGCGGGCCTCGGGGTCGGTGACGTCGCCGCACACGGTGCCGACGGCGTCCCACTGCTCGGCGCGCTCGCGCGGCCACAGGGCGTCGAGCGCTGCGATGACTTCGAAGAGGGCGGGCTGTGCTGGCACGGGGGCAAGGCTACCTGTCCCACCTGGGGTCTCCCCCAGCCCCTGCGGCCCCCTTCTTTCCGGGCTCGCCGGGGCCGGCGGTGGTCCGCTTCTTTGCGGGCTCGCCGGCCCGGTGGTCGTCCGCACGCGCCGGGCCCGGTGGTCGTCCGCACGCGCCGGGGCCGGCGGTCGTCCGCACGCGGCGGGTCGGCCTCCGCCTGCGGGGGCGGCCCGCCGCGCACGCGGACGCCGCCGGTCCCCGGTACGGCGCGGGCCACCGTCGCGGCCGAAGACCGCTGGTCCCAGCACATCGCGGGGCGCCGTCGCAGGCGAACACCGCCCCCGGTCACCCGTACGCGTGAAGCGCCTCAGGTCCCGTCGTGCGCCCGCGACGGCGACCCCTAGTTTCGGTCACCGGAGGTGATCGAGGCATGACGGCGAGTGTCGCGATGGTCATGAACGAGAGCTTCACGGTCGCGGCGGACGGCTCGTATGCCGCCCGTCTCACCACGCGCGCCGGCACGGAGCTGTGGTATCCGGAGCGCTGGACGCTCAGCGGCCCCGAACCGTACGCGGTGCCGCTGCCCGTGAAGCAGCCCGAAGACCCCGGCAGCGGCGTACTGCCGCTCGCGGACGGGCGGGTGCTCATCGCCCGCCCGGCGCCGGGGCACCACGCACTGGCCCTGCTCTACCCCTCCGGGCCCGACACCGGCGAACTGCGCCTGGGCACCGTGGAGACGGACGAACTGCGGCTGCTGCCGCCCGCCCCCTGCGGCACCCGCGCCTACGCGCTCGCCGCCGCGGCCGGCGGCCACGCCACCGACGTGTGGCGAGTGGCGCCCGGCGCCCAGCGGACCGTCGAGCGCGTCGCCCGCATCGAGGGCCGCTGCTCGGGCGGCGCGTGGCTGGACCCGGAGGGACGCCTGCTCGCGGTCGACGCGCGGGGGCCTGAGGGCGCGGGCCCGACCAAGACGGTCGCCGTCGACCTCGGCGCGGGCGGCGCGGTCTCCCCGCTCCTCCAGATCACCGAGGACAGCAACGACCGCCTGCTGCTGGCCGACCCGGACAGCGGACTGCTGCTCGTGCGCTCCGACGCGCCCGGTGAGGAACGGCTCGGCTGGGGCGTGCTGGGCAGCCACCGTCCGGTCCGCTTCCCCGACGTGCTGCGTCCGGCCGGCACGCGGCTCACCCCGATCGCCCTGCAGCCGGGGCAGACGCTGCTGCCCGAGCGGTGCGGGGTGGCGCTGCGCGTCGACGCCGCCCAGGGCACCTGGCCCGCCGTGTGGCGTCCCGGGCTCAAGGAGTTGCGGCACGTGGCGAGCCCGCCAGGATGGCTGACGGGCAAGGGCCTGTGGACGGCCGACGGCGAGCTGCGCGTTCCCTACTCCACGGCACACAACCCGTGCGGGCTGGCACGCATGCGCGCCCCGCTCCCGGACGCCGAGGACACGGCGGCCGGTGCCGAGCGGCGCCCCTCGGGCCCTGCGCCGGGAGCCGGCGCGTCCGCGTCCGGCCAGGGCGCACCGCCGGTTCCGGCCCCGCCGACCCCCCGGCCACCGGCACAGGCGGCGCC